>JAEZCB010000224.1 GCA_023412755.1 Bacteroidota bacterium | reverse complement strand
CCCCCACATGGGTTACGGAATAGCATGGCGCTATGTGGAGGGTTTTGTATTCGAGGGATCGCCCCAATTCACGGGCCCGATCAGCAGCTATGATATGCTGGATGCACAGGTGAATGCGCGATATACCGAATGGAACCTCACCTTGAAGATCGGTGCAAGCAACATCATGGGCTTCATACCCTTGATCAAGCCGGGAATACCCGATGGTGACCGTTTGGAGAGGGCCTTCAACAACAATGTGTACACTGTTTTCGGGGGACCGCTGATCGGCCGCATCGCCTACGTGCAGCTGATCTACGACTTTATCAAGCGGTGATGCGCAGATCGTTCCCACAATGATTACATTTCCTGCTCAAATCCATCCAAATGGCTAGAATAGTACATTTCTCCTTGATCTCCTTGGGCCTGTGCGTGGCCACCGCGCATGCACAGGACCGGTACCTGAACGAGGTATTCACCAATGATCAGATCATGGTAACACCTGATGTGGTCTACGGCACGAACATCAACTTCATGCTATCCGACTTCACATCACCGAATGTGCCTTCTGAGTTGATGCAGTTGCATCAATGGGCGGGCGCTGGCCAACCGATCGCCGCAGCCTATTACGATCCCGCGGATGAAAGCACGGCGGTGAAGGTGCAGGATGTACGCATGGACATCTACCAACCCGACCAGACGGCGGACACGGAGACCGACCGGCCGGTGGTGGTCTATATCCATACTGGCAATGCGTTGCCCCCTCCTTTGAACGGCAGCCCCAACGGCACGCGCAAAGACAGTTCCGCCGTGGAGATCTGCAAGCGCATGGCGCGGCGTGGTTATGTCGCTGTTTCCATGAGCTACCGTCACGGCTGGAACCCTATTGCCCCCACCCTGCAGGAACGTCGCGGCACACTGCTCAACGCGATCTACCGCGCCATCCATGATGTGAAGCAATGCGTGCGCACACTGAAGCAGGATGCGGACATGTACAACATCGATGCGAACAAGGTGATCCTGTTCGGCGAAGGCACCGGAGGCTACATCGCACTGGCCACGGCCACACTGGATGAACCGCAGGAGTTGTTCATCGAGAAATTCCTGCCCGATCCTTTCAACCCCAACGTGAGCTATGTGGATACCGCGCAGGTGGGCAACCTGGAAGGCTTCAACGGCATGCTGAATCTATACTATCCTAATGGTTTGGATAGCGATATCCATTTCTCGGTGAATCTGGGTGGAGCATTGGCGGATACCAGCTGGCTGGCCCCGGGTGATGCCCCGATGGTGGCCTTTCACACGGTGAACGACCCGTTCGCTCCATTCGGCGATGGCATCGTGATCGTGCCCACGACCGGTGAACAGGTGGTGGATGTGAACGGAAGCAACAGCTTCATGCAACTGGTGAACGCGTATGGCAACAACAGCAGCTTCGCCACGCTCCCGTCCGGAGATATGTACACGGATATCGCCCGCTCCCGCTATGGTACGGCCATCACCTCTTCCGCTGGCACGGTGAACATCAACAGCAACGTGGAAGGCCTCTATCCGGTGATCACATCCGATTGGCCATCCATGGGTATAGCTCCGCTGCACGAATCAGGCCCCTGGCAATGGTGGGACCCCAACAGCGCCGTGGCCCAGACCGTGGTCAACCCTGGCCCACCCCCGATCACAGCGCATCAGGCTTCCCTGGCAAGCAATCCGAACATGAGCCCCGAGAAAGGCCGCGCCATGATAGACACCATCATGGGCTACACGAACCCAAGGATCGTTTGTGCCCTGCAACTGGGCCCATGCTCGCTGGTATCCATTGAAGAGACGGATGCGATCGCCGCCGGCGTGGAGGTGTTCCCCAACCCGGCGCACGACCTGGTCTCGATCACCAGCACGGCAGCGCCGATCCTTCGGTATGAGTTGTTCGACATGCACGGCCGTTTGGTGGACGCACGGAATGTGAACAGCAACAGAACGGTGATCGAGCGGAATGGTGCCGGTGCCGGCGTGTATTATGTGCAACTGCACTTCGCGAAGGGCACACTGACCCGGAAGCTGATCATGGATTGAACGCATATCTATATGGTGAAGGAAGGGCCGCCCATTGGGGTGGCCCTTTTTTGTTGGGCGAGCGTAGAATGTAGAAGTCAAGGAAACACCGCCTCCGCCTCCTCTACCGCCCTATCGAGTGCCTGTAGATCCAGTCCAGTATCCACTCCGCTTTCTTCCAGATGGCGCACGAACAACTCGGTCTGCAGGTTTCCGATCAGCTCATCCTCGGCCATTGGGCAGCCGCCGTAGCCCTTGATCGCGCCATCGAAACGACGGCAGCCCGCATTCCACGCCGCCTGGGTCTTCTCCTTCCAATTGGCTGGCGTGGCATGCAGGTGGGCACCGAATTCCACCTGTGGCATCGCGGGGATCAATGCCTTGAACATGGTGCCGATGTCCTCCGGTTTCGCCACGCCCACCGTATCACTCAGCGCGATCACCTTCACACCGAGCTCCTCCACAAGCCGTGTCACCCAATGCAAGGCTACCTCCTCGCTCCATGGATCGCCATACGGATTGCCGAACGCCATGCTGATGTACACCACCAGTTCCTTTCCCGCTCCTTTGGCGATATGCGCGATCCGCACCGTGCGGTCCCAACTGCCTTCGATGCTGGTATTGGTATTGCGCTGTTGGAAGGTCTCGCTGATGCTGAACGGATAGCCCAGATAGCCTACCCGTTCCTGCGCCGCTGCCTGCTCCGCACCACGCTCATTAGCGACGATCACCAGGAATTTGCTGCGCGATCCCATCACTTCCACGCGTTGCAATACCTCCGCGGTATCGGCCATCTGCGGGATGGCCTTCGGGCTCACGAAGCTGCCGATATCGATCGTATCGAAACCCACCTGTAGCAGGGTGTTCAGGTACTTCACTTTCACATCGGTCGGAATGAACTCGCGTATGCCTTGCATGGCATCTCGCGGGCACTCGATCAGCTTCACTTGGGGTTCTTCCATTCTACATAGGCTCTATTGATGCGCTTGATCAGGGAAGGTCCCTGATAGATCAGCCCGGTGTAGACCTGCACCAGATCCGCTCCCGCTTCAAGTTTCTCGATCGCACATTCGGCGCTATCGATCCCCCCCACACCTATGATGGCGATGGGTTTCGGCAGGCGCTCGCGCAGATAGCGGATCACATCGGTGCTGCGGACCCGTAAAGGCCGGCCGCTCAAACCGCCCGAACCGATAGCTTCCAGCTTTTTCGCCGGGGTCTTCAATCCTTCACGTGAGATCGTGGTGTTCGTAGCGATCACACCATTGATGCCGCTCTCCTTCACCACCGCGCACACATCATCCAGCTGCTCGTTGGTGAGGTCAGGGGCGATCTTCAGCAGGATGGGGCGTGGAAGCCCATCGGCCTCCTGTCGCATTTGCTTCAAAGCCGATGGTTGATGCTTATAAGTACCTGCGGCGATCTCCTCCCCGATCTGCTTCAGGCGGGTAAGGATCTCCAGCAATGGTCCCTTGTCTTGAAGTGCGCGTAACCCAGGCGTATTCGGACTGCTCACATTCACCACGAAGTAATCCACGACCGGATACAACAGCTCGAAACACTGGATGTAGTCATTGATCGCGCGCTCGTTCGGAGTGAATTTGTTCTTGCCGATGTTGCCGCCCACAACGATCCCCTTCTTCCGCTTACGCAGACGCTCCACCGCGGCCTTCACACCACCGTTGTTGAAGCCCATGCGGTTGATCAGCGCACGATCGGCCGGCAAGCGGTACAGGCGTGGCTTCTCATTGCCAGGCTGGGCCAGTGGCGTTAGTGTGCCGATCTCAATGAAGCCGAAACCCAGCTTCCAGAGCTCGTTCACATGCGCTGCATCCTTATCAAGACCGGCGGCCAGCCCGACGGGAGAGCGGAATTTCATGCCCATCACTTCCACACCCGCTGCAGCGGGTGGCTTTCGCGCGCCTGCGATATAGAGAGCCCCGGGGATCCGTGATGCGCTCCCGAGGAACTCGAAGGTCAAGTTGTGGGCACGTTCCGGGCTGAAGGAGAACAGGAAAGGTCTTAGGAGCGGATACATGCAGGGTGCAAAGTTATCGTGGGGGATCAGCGAAACCCGCGACAGCCTCGATCGCTGGCAAGACCAGTCCGTATCCAGGCATTTCAATATGTCTGGATCAGGCGCTGTCGCCACGATCCAACGAACAGGAATATTTCGCTTATTTGCATCAACGCAGAGGATCGTGAAAAGCAACAGGAGCGGATATATCACATCATCTATCCAGGTATTCTGCGC
>JAEZCB010000179.1 GCA_023412755.1 Bacteroidota bacterium | reverse complement strand
TTCTTCATGGACAAGGTGTGCAGCAAGCTGCTGGTGTTCGAGGGCGAAGGAAAGATCAAGGAGTGGGTGGGCACGTACACGGAGCTGCGGGAGATGCAGAAGGAAAAGGCATCCGCACAGAAAACCGTTACCGAAGCGCCGGCCGCCAAAGAACGTACGGCGAGATCCGGGACGAAAAAGAAGATCACCTACGGGGAAAAGCTGGAACTGGAGAAGCTGAACGCGGAACTGCCGCAGCTGGAAAAGAAGAAGGAGGAACTGATCGCCTCACTGGGCGATGTGAGCGCTGATCACGAGGAGATCGCAAAACGTGCGTTGCAGCTGGATGAACTGACCAAACGGATCGAGATCCTGGGCGATCGCTGGCTGGAGTTGTGTGAAAAGGCGGAAGGGGACAAATGAAAAGCGCCCGGCGCATGAGCGTCGGGCACCATCCAAGATCCATTGCGTGTTCATGGCCCCTGCCTTGTGAGGCGCTCCCGCTCGGGATCCACTTCGAGGTGGATCTCCAGACGCATCTCGCGTTCATCAGGCGGCACGGAAGCGGCCATCACCTCCCGTTCCATGGTGATGAACCCGGGTGCCTCCACCGTGAGATGGAACGGCCGCGTACGCGAGAGCAACATCAGGAAACGTCCCGTGTTCTCGTTGGTGTTGTAGATCCCAACGATCTCTTCCGTGACCGGGTCGGTGAGCAACAGCCGTGCCTTCAGCGGCTCATCATCCATGCCGGTGACCAGGCCGAGCGCGAATACATGGTCCAGCTGGCTGTGTGCGAAATTGATCTCGTAGATATCCTGGCCACCGAGTCCGCCGTTCCGCTCGGATGAAAAATAGCCGGTCTGGCCATCAGCGCTCAACGTAAAGAAGATATCGTCGTTCACTGTATTGAGTGGGTATCCTAAATTCTCCGGCTTGCCCCAGCCATTCATATCGGAGTCGATGAGCACCGCCTTGAAGATGTCGTACCCGCCCATGGTGTTATGTCCTGTGGAACTGAAGAACAACGTGGTGCCATCGCTGTGTACGAATGGTGCATCCTCATCATAGGGCGTATTGATAGTGGGTCCCAGATTCAATGGCATGCTCCATTCCCCGTTCGGCAACCTGCGTATGCGGTAGAGGTCCTTGCCGCCGAAACCACCGGGGCGATCGGATGAGAAATAGATCTCATCGCCATCCGGCGCTATGCTGGCGCTTGGCTCATGGTGCTTGGAATTGATCTTCTCGGTCATCAGTACCGGGTTCTGCCATTGCTGGGCATGCATCCGTGCCTCATAAAGGTTGCCGGTGATCATGTCCTTTCCTGTGCGGTAGATGATCATGGAGCTGCCGTCCGCCGCAAGACCAACGGTCGCATCATGGCCTATGGTGTTGAGCACTGGCCCGGCATTCAATGGATGCGACCAGATACCGTCCATGCGGCGAACCACATAGATATCCTCCAGATACTGGCCCGTGGGATCCTTCATGCCACCGCGCGTACCCTGGCGGCGTGAGGTGAAGTACATGGTATTGCCATCGGCAGTGACCAATGGGCAATGGTCGTGCGCTGTGGAATTGATCATGGATCCCATGTTCCGTATGCGCACATCCACAGGCTGCTTCACCAGTTCGCGCGCGTTCCTGGCGATCTCGATCTGGCGGTCCACGTCCTTATCCTTCACCGCGCGCATGTGCAGCTTCTTGTATCGTTCATACAGATCGATGGATTCCTCGAAACGCTGCTGGCGATGACGTGCCTGGGCCAGTTCAAAATAGGCCTCCGTGTGATCATGCCGCACCGCCCGCTCGAAATACGGAGTGGCCTGCGAACGCATGTTCGGAATGTTCACAAGACAATGGCCATACGCATAGGACACTTCTCCGAACGTGGTGTCCACGTTGAGCAGTCGCTTGTACAATTTGGCCGCCTCCTCATGATCATCGGCCAGATGAAGCATCCGCGCCTGATCGAGCATCTGATAGTGTGAGCGCTTGTAATTCTTTTGCGCGGCGAGGGGGCCGGCCAGCATAAGCAGCAGGCCGATCGGTAGGAGACGGGACTTCACCATGGGGACTTGTTGGAGCATGAGTGTGTGCCCAAATGCACGCTTACTCATACGAAGGCTCCGAGTAAATGGTTTCGCACCATTAAGAGCACAACAAGAACACCGGGAGATCGGTCGGTAGAACGCTATGGTGCGCCAGGATCCTGGAACTGCGGATCGTTCACGAAGTCCGTGTCGGTGAGGGTGTGCAGGAATGCGATCAGCTGTTGTTTCTTCTCAGCGGTAAGCTGAAGGCCACCCTGTGTGAACTTCATATTGGGATCGATCGTCGGTGAGGGATGGCCGCCTGAATCGTAATGATCGATCACCTCCTCCAGGGTCTGGAACCGGCCATCGTGCATGTAGGGCGCCGTGAGCGCCACATTGCGGAGGGTTGGCGTCTTGAACTTGCCCATATCCTGGGGAAGACCGGTAACACCACCCAGACCGGGATCGGTGAAAGTGGCATCGAGACCGTTGTTGCGCATTTGCCCGTCGGTGAAACGGCCCGCGCTGTGGGAGTGGCAGTGGAAACAATCCGCGCCGAACTGGCCGCCCTGCCCAAAGGCGGGATCACCGCCCTCCATGGTAGTGAGCTGGAAACCGAGCGCCTCATCCGGATCGAGCTGCAATTCGCCACGCATGAACTTATCGAACTTGGAGTTCGCGCTGATCATGGTGCGCAGGAATTGCGCGATCGCTTTGGCGGCAGTCAGGGAATCTATCACCGTGGTACCGAAGGCTTCGAAGAAGAGCCGCTCGTAGGCCGTATCGCTCTGTAGCTTGTACATCACGTTCGGCCAGGTGTCGTGCATTTCCACCGGGTTCACCACCGGCTCCAGGATCTGCTGCTCCAGGCTCATTGCACGGCCGTCCCAGAAAAAGCGCTGATCCCAACCCAGGTTGATCAATGCCATGGAATTGCGAATGCCCTGGACCCCATCGATGCCTGTGCTGAATTGCGCTGGATCGGAAAATGCATTCTCCGGTGCGTGGCAGCTGCCGCAGCTCATGGTGTTATTGCCGCTCAAGCGTTTCTCCCAGAAAAGATGCCGCCCGAGCTTCACCCCTTCCACCGTCATCGGATTGTCCGGCGGGATCAGCATGGGGGGAAGATTTGGTGGGATCTGCAAGGCGTAGGGAGTTGGATCCCATACCGGTGGGGAAGTGGTATCGATCGGTGTTGTTCCGGTAGGAGGTTTGGGGACCTCATCCGGATCGGGCTTCCGGCATGCACCGAGCACAATGATCAACGCCATCAAGAAGACGATGATATGTTGCGGACTACACTTCATCCTGGGCACCCTTGAAGATAGCGAAAAGTTTGATATTCAAGACCTTTGAAATGATCATTGGATCGAAAAACTGTTCGCGGCATTTCGGGCCAGCTTCATCGAAAGAGGAATGTTGCTGCCATGCGACATGTACTCCGTGGTGAGATCGATCGTATCGGCCGTAGCCGAGTAGAAGAACCTGTCGATCGCCACTTTGATCACTATCTCCGCAGTATCCCCGTTCACGATCTTAAGATCGTTCAATGGCAACGGCCCCACCTGCATGTAGCATGTATCGCTGCCTGTATGGATCGTAAATGAGTTCAAGGTGGGGCCTGTGCCACCGGGAATGGTATCGTGCCGGCCTTCGAACTTCGTGAAGATGTAGCCAAAGCCACCGCTCATGGGCCAGTGCATGCCATTGGAGCCGCTCAGGGGATGATCGTTGGGGTAC
>JAEZCB010000253.1 GCA_023412755.1 Bacteroidota bacterium | reverse complement strand
CGCTTTCACCGTGGACTTTATTGCGCTCCTTCACATATCAGCACCCTTGGCACTCTTACACCCTCGCACCTTCGCACTCTATAGTACCTTTGCAGGCCAATTCCATAGGGCTTATGAACAAGATCTTCGACCTTGATATGATCAAAGCGGTGTACAGCCGCATTCCCGAACGCGTGAAGGCCGCGCGAGAATTGGTCGGAAGGCCGTTGACACTCACGGAGAAGATCCTTTACTCCCATCTCTGGCAGGAGACGAATGAGCCATTCGTGCGCGGGGGCAGTTATGTGGATTTCGCACCGGATCGTGTGGCCATGCAGGATGCCACGGCCCAGATGGCGCTCCTGCAATTCAGCACCACCGGCCGGGACCGTGTGGCCGTGCCCAGCACGGTGCATTGCGATCACCTGATCCAGGCACGCGTAGGTGCCACACAAGATCTGCAGGAGGCCCTCAACAAGAGCAATGAGGTCTTCACCTTTCTGGAAAGCATCAGCAACAAATACGGGATCGGATTCTGGAAACCCGGTGCGGGCATCATACACCAGGTGGTGCTGGAGCAGTATGCCTTCCCCGGAGGGCTCATGATCGGTACCGATAGCCATACGGTGAATGCCGGTGGTCTTGGCATGATCGCCATTGGCGTGGGCGGTGCGGATGCCTGTGATGTGATGAGCGGCCTGCCCTGGGAATTGAAGTGGCCGAAATTGATCGGTGTGAAACTCACCGGCAAACTGAACGGCTGGTCCTCATCAAAGGATGTGATCCTCAAGGTTGCCGGTATCCTTTCAGTGAAAGGCGGCACCGGCGCGATCATCGAATATTTCGGTCCGGGAGCGGAAAGCTTGAGCTGTACAGGCAAAGGCACCATTTGCAACATGGGTGCGGAAGTGGGCGCCACCACAAGCACCTTCGGCTATGATGAGAGCATGCGGCGCTATCTGGTAGGCACTGGCCGTGAGTTGGTGGCAAACATGGCGGATGCGATCGCGGATCATCTTCAGGGCGATGATGAAGTCTACGCGAACCCGGAGAAGTACTTCGATCAGGTGATCGAGATCGATCTGAGCACTTTGGAGCCGCACGTGAATGGACCTTTCACACCCGACCTGGCCTGGCCGGTAAGCAGATTCGCTGCGGCCGTGAAGGAGAACGACTGGCCGGTGAAGCTGGAAGTAGGCCTGATCGGAAGCTGCACCAACAGCAGTTATGAGGATCTTACCCGCAGCGCCAGCGTGGCCCGTCAGGCAGTGGAAAAGCGATTGAAGGTGAAGAGTGAATTCACCATAACGCCAGGCAGCGAGCAGGTACGCTATACGGCGGAACGGGATGGTATTCTCGATGCTTTTGACAAGATCGGTGGGGTGGTGCTGGCGAACGCCTGCGGACCGTGCATTGGGCAATGGGCAAGGCACACCGATGACCCGAACAGGAAAAACTCCATCATCACCTCGTTCAACCGGAATTTCGCCAAGCGTAACGATGGTAATCCCAACACACATGCTTTTGTGGCAAGCCCGGAATTGGTGACCGCTTTCGCCATAGCCGGAGATCTTTCATTCAATCCACTTACGGACAAGTTGGTGAATGAGGAGGGCAATGAGGTGATGCTGGATGAACCGGTGGGCTTGGAACTGCCGCCACAAGGCTTCGATGTGAAGGATGCCGGCTACAAGGCTCCCGCTGCGGATGGCCGCATGGTGGAGGTGATCGTGAAGCCGGACAGCGAGCGGCTGCAGTTGCTTGAACCCTTCCCGGCCTGGGATGGCCTCAACATCACCGATGCCGTGGTATTGATCAAGGCGAAAGGCAAATGCACCACGGACCACATCAGCATGGCAGGGCCCTGGCTGCGCTACCGCGGACATCTGGACAACATCAGCAACAATACGCTGATCGGCGCGATCAATTCCTTCAATGGAGAGACCGATAAGGTGAAGAACCAACTCACCGGTGAATATGGTCCGGTGCCTGCGACACAACGCGCCTACAAAGCGGCCGGGCTGAAGAGCATAATAGTAGGCGATCACAACTATGGAGAGGGCAGCAGCCGCGAACATGCCGCCATGCAGCCACGGCATCTGGGTGTGGCCGCGGTGCTGGTGAAGAGCTTCGCGCGCATCCATGAGACCAACTTGAAGAAGCAGGGCATGCTCGCGCTCGTATTCCGGAATGAGTCCGACTACGACCTGATACAGGAGGATGACCGCATAGACATTATCGATCTCACCTCATTTGCCCCGGGCCGCCCACTGACCATGGTGCTCAAGCATAGTAGTGGAGAGCAGGACACGGTGATCTGCGAGCATACCTACAATCACCAGCAGGTGGAGTGGTTCAAGGCAGGCGGTGCGCTCAACATGATCCGCGCACAGCAAAAGGTATAGAAGGAGTTCCACGATCAGGGGAGGGGTGGTGTCGGAGCCACCCCTTTTTTATTGCCCGTTCCCAGAATCGGCCTTCGCGTCATTTGCCTGATCTTCAGTAGGGAGCGCGGAGACTTCTATGCATGATCCGACGCAGCATGCCTCGGATCGGGCAAGTGGTCCGTGTCTTGAGAAGACGAGCCTGACCCTTAACAAATCATGCAATGAAGATCAAAACGTTATTGATAGGAATATCCCTGGCCAGTTCCAGTTTTCTGGCGGCACAGAACCACCAGATCTCGCTGGGTGCCGATGTAGGAGTTCCAGTAGGTGACATGGCGGATGATGGTGCGAGTCTGATCCTTGGCCCCACCTTGGGTTACGAGCTGCCTATCGGAGTTTCCAAAGTGGGTGTGACACTTCAAGCAGGCTACCAGCTCGTGTTCGTGGATGCTGATGCGGATGAGCGTTACCAAAGCTGGAACATGATCCCTGCGCAACTCGGTTTGAAATATTATTTCACTGAACCCCAACTTGGTTTCTACGCTCATGCGCAGGCTGGTATCCATTCCATGATCCGTGAGTTCGATCGTGTGGAGTATGATGTGATCGCTGGTGTGGACAATGCCGATACCGCAACGGTGGCCTTCCCTGAACTGGGGATCACGTCCACCTTGTTCAGCTGGGCCCTGGGTGTAGGTTACCAAATGCCCAACCTGGATGTGAGCTTGCGTTTCAACGCGATCGGTGCCGATGAGCGTGAGCGTGTGGCCGTACAACTTCCAGGGAATACGGATCCTTCCATGATCGAATACCGCGACTATTCCTCGCCGATGTATTCCTATGTTGGGATCAGGATCGCTTATCTCTTCAACCTGGGCGGGGCATGAACCGCAGGAGTCTAGTGTTTTCAATAAAGAAGGCCGCCCAATGAGGCGGCCTTCTCTATTGAAAAGTTTTGCGAGGACTAGTCGGTCCAGTTGAGGTAATACATCAGAGAGATCTGACCTACCGTGTGGATGTTCGTGTCAATGTCGATATCTCCAAAGCCGTCAACTTCCACTGGTTTGTGGATATCCTTCAACCCGAGGTTGTAGCGGTAACCAATGCCGATCCCGGATTCGTGGATGTAACCGATACCCACGGTGTATCCAAAATCCATTCCCTCATATCGGTCTTTCACATTCCGGCTTATGGTATTACCGTCCGCATCAACATCGTCGTAGCTGCTTTCGCCATCGATGCTGGCACCCATGAGGAAGCCCAAGTAGATACCCGTTTCCAGGTACATGCCGAAGTTGAAACGGTACCGTGGCATGATCGGGATGGTGAGATAGTTCAGCGCTAATGGATCATCACCATATTTGGCTCCCTTCATGTCGAACAGCAATTCACCGATCACGGAGAAGTTGCCTTCATCACCGAAACCATAGTGAGCAATTGGACCAATGTGCAAACCGGTCTTGGAACTTACCTCGAAGAGATCCGTTCCCACGATGTTCGCCATGTTCAACCCCAGTTTACCACCGTACTTGAAGCCTTCCTGTGCGGAGGACAAGAACGGTATTGCCAGGAGCGCAGTTCCGAGTAGGATCTTCTTCATGATCAAGATTTTAGTTGGGTAGAGTGTTTTCCGGCGCCAAATGTATCGATCTCCGGGAAACTAGCAAATCAGATCCATCAGGTAGAAGAGGTCATCTGCCGATAGTTCATGTCATTTTATCGTAAATGTCATGGAGTCAGTAGTTTGGTCGATGTAATAGCCCCGAGGTGCGCCGCAGGTCCTCATGATCGGTACTATGTCCTTTGGCATGAACTTCGCCTATCGCGCTGGAGTCGGCACGCTTCGCCAATGATCGCTAAATTGTGCCGCCTCAGCAACAGCACATGCTTCCACGCACCTTCGCCATCATCAGCCTCTTTTTTTCATTTCCCATCGTAGTGGTCCCTCAAGCCGTACCCGAGGATAAGAATCTAGTGGTGAACGGTGATTTCGAGGAGTACGAGGGCAAGCTCAAGCGCCTTAATAGCATTGAAATGGCCCTGGGCTGGAGTGGTGCCACCAACTACAAGCCGGATCTGTATAGTGGCTTGGTGGCCGAGCCTTTGGTAAGCGTGCCCAAGAACGCTTATGGCAAGCAGAATGCACTTTCGGGGAAGAATTATGCGGGCATCCGCGCCTGGAGCTTCGGTAACAAGGAAGCCCGCCAGTATCTGCAGACCAAGCTCAACGGGCTGCTGAAGAAAGGCCAGCGCTATTGTGTGCGGTATTATGTGAGCCTTGCGGATCTGAGCAAGTACTCAAGCAATGAATTAGGGGCGTACTTCACCACCAGTTTGCTTGCGAAGCATGATGAACGTACGCTCAGCTATCCGGTGGAAGTACCGAGGTTGCGAAGCAAACTGTACGATGATCCCTATGGATGGCAGGGCGTCTGCGGAGTTTATGAGGCAAAGGGCGGGGAGTTCTACCTGGTGATCGGGAATTTCGCATTGAATGAGAAGACGGAGACAGGGCGGCCTGTAAAGCCGAAGGAGGAGGAGCGCGCACAATTGCCCATGGCCTATTATTACATTGATGACGTGGCCGTGTTCCCGGTGGAAAAAGACAGCGAATGCACCTGCACCGCCACGGACAATGCGGAAAGCGATCTGATCTATGGCCGCTCCGGGATCTCGAGCCCGGGCATGAAACCGTCTGAAAAGATCGATCTGCAGGTCTTTTACTTCAAGCGATTCAATTCCGCCGTGCCACCTTCCATGCGCCCCTGGATCAAGGAGATGGCCGAATTGATGACACAGGAGCAGAACATCATGGTGCGCCTGGTGGGCCACATCGACAAAACGGAACAAGACCGGGCCCGGCTTCGCCCTGAAATGGCCAAACTTGGTGACGAAAGGGCTGCGGCCGTGAAGGAGGCCCTCGTTTCAGAAGGCATCGATGCTGCCAGGATCAGCGTGGCCTCGGCCGGAGCCGATAGCCCTGTGGACGAGACCGGAACCGATATCGGCCAGAGCAAGAACCGCCGTGTGGAGGTGGAGTTGGTGAAGTAACCATCACAGAGCAGGGGGGCTTCCAGGCCCCTTGTACTTTCTTCTACCTTTCCGGCCGCACCATGCGCAAAGGCGATCCGAAGATCATCCGCGGCTGGACGATGTACGATTGGGCCAATTCGGTCTATTCACTCACCATCACCTCAGCGGTATTCCCGGTATTCTATGTGGCCATGACCATGAAAGATGGTGTGGACCTGATACGGATGGATCATGGAATACCCGCCCAATCCTTGTATTCCTACGCGCTTTCCGCAGGCTTCCTCATCGTGGCGCTGATCGCGCCTCTTCTTAGTGGCATCGCGGACCATGTGGGCAACAAAAAGAAATTCCTGCAGGCCTTCTGTTACCTGGGTGCCGCCAGTTGTGCCGGCCTCTTTTTCTTTTCCATGGACAACCTCTTGCTGGGGTTGGGCCTGGTGATGCTCGCCTGCGTGGGTTTCAGCGGCAGCCTGGTGTTCTACGATGCTTTCCTGCCGGAGATCGCCGAGCGCAAGGACCACGATCGGATCAGCGCACGCGGCTACACCATGGGGTATATCGGCAGTGTGATCCTGCTGATCATCAACCTGCTCATGGTGATGAAGCCGGATCTCTTCGGTATTCCCGATCGCGATGGATTGCCGGCCCGGATCACTTTCGTCACCGTGGGTGTCTGGTGGGCCGGCTTCGCACAGATCACCTTCAGCGTACTTCCGGATAAGCAACGCGGTACCGGAGGCAATGGCGGCGTGATCTTCAGCGGTTACCGGGAACTGCGCAAGGTCTGGCGCGAGTTGAAGGCCTCGCATCGCCTGAAGCGTTACCTGATCGCTTTCTTCATGCTCAACATGGGCATACAGACCGTTATGTATCTGGCGGTGACCTACGCCAAGCAGGAGGTGAAAGATGTGGCGGAAGATGGTTCGGTGGTGGCGATAAGTGATCCCAGTTTGATCTTGAGCATATTGATCATCCAGCTGGTGGCCGCGCTTGGGGCATATCTGTTCGTAAAGCTCAGTGCACGGTTCGGTAACATACGATCCCTCATGATCGGTGCGGCTATTTGGATCCTCTTGTGCGTGAGCGCCTACAACATACATTGGGCATGGGAATTCTATCTTCTCGCGGCTGGCGTTGGGCTTGTGATGGGGGGCAGCCAGGCTCTCTCGCGAAGCACCTACTCCAAGTTCCTTCCGGATACAGTGGATCATGCCAGCTACTTCTCGTTCTATGATGTGGGTTATTACCTGGGTACTGTGCTGGGTACACTCGCCTACGGCCTTGTATACCAGATCACCGGTGATCTCCGAAACACGGTGATCACCATCGGGGGCTTCTTCGTTGTGGCCTTCCTTCTGCTGTTACTGGTACCACGGCAAGAGCGCCAGCTACCGATGAGAACGGCCCAGAAGCATGATACTATCGCTGGATAGGGATCCATGAAGGCGGCAAGTAATTTCGCGCACCATTCAAGCAATGACGGCCGATAGGATCTGGGATGTGGTGATCGTGGGCGGTGGTATCGTTGGAGCCGCCACCATGTACAAGTTGCAAACACGGTTCCCGGACCTGCATATTCTGCTGCTGGAAAAGGAGAGGGGACTGGCAGACCACCAGACCGGTAACAACAGCGGGGTGATCCATAGCGGGATCTACTACAAACCAGGCAGCCTCAAGGCACGCGATTGTGTGAAGGGGAGGAGGGAACTGGTGGCCTTCGCCAGGGAGCACAGGATCCCACATGATATTTGCGGGAAGTTGATCGTTGCCACGGATGCAAGTGAACTACCTCGCTTGCAGAAGATCCTGGAAACAGGCGGGATCAATGGGATCAAGGATATGCGGATGGTGGATGAACGGGAGATCAAGGAGATCGAGCCATATTGCGAAGGCATAGCCGGGATACACATAGGTTGTACAGGCATCATCGATTTCCGTGCGGCCACCGAAAAGATGGCATCCCTGGCCATGTCGATCCAACCGGCCAGCGAGGTGCATTTGCGGGAAGAATTCGTGGCCGTTCAGCGTGAGGAAGGCAGCAGCACCGTGCGCACGAACAAGGCCACCTACCGAACACGGCATGCCATTTTCTGTGGTGGGCTCCAAAGTGATCGGCTCGCCAGGAAGGATGGCGCCGCCTTTCGCGAACGCATCGTTGGTTTCCGGGGAGATTACTATGAATTGACCGAACAGGGCCACCACAAGGTGAAACACCTGATCTACCCGGTGCCCGATCCGCGCTTTCCATTTCTCGGGGTGCACTTCACCCGAATGACCGACGGCAGCATTGAATGTGGCCCCAATGCGGTATTCACTTTCAAACGGGAAGGATATGGCCGCACGGACATCAGCCTGCGCGATTCCTACGAGGCCCTGTCATACAGCGGCACCTGGCGGCTCTTCATGAAGAACCTCGGCTATGGTATCAATGAATATCGCCGCGCATTCAGCAAGAGACTTTTCCTGCGTACGCTGCAACGGCTGATCCCATCGCTCGGAATGGAAGACATCAGACCAGGCCGCGCCGGAGTGCGGGCCATGTTGCTGGGGCATGATGGCGCCATGGTGGATGATTTCCGGATAGAGGTCCTGGGCAGGCACATCCATGTGCTCAATGCGCCTTCACCAGCGGCCACCGCAGCGCTGGCCATCGGGGATCATATCGTTGAAATGGCCGTGGAGCGTACCGGCGTTGGCAGTGCCGCCTGATCCTAAACGATCTTGTACTGCTCCTGTACTTCCCCCCAGTTCCAAATGAAGTAGCTCATCAGGTTAATGATGCGCTTGAGGATGATGGGGTTCGGTGCACGCTGCTCACGGAAGTAGATATCCTGGAAGCAATACAGGTCGTACCGGTGGAAGAGTGCCTTGCTCATCGCATACACCGTGTTCTTGCTGGGGAAATTGAGCCGCTCCATGGTGCTCTGCAGCGCCTTTATCTCCTGTTCCAGATCGGTGCCCGTATGGCCGATGGCATGGGCGAATTTCGAGATCGACAATGAATGGATCCGGCGGTCCAGACCAGGCCCCAGTACCCGCTGCATTTCCAGAAGGTTCCCGGCCAGGATCACCAGCGCGAAGTCCACATCGTCCTCATCGCACAGGTTTGGTGAGGCACTGAACTCGGGCGATTCGTTCAACTCCGCAGCGATCGCCGGAAAACCCTGGGCGGTAAGCTCCAGAATGGCGTTCACGAAAGAGGTGGCGAGTTTTTCCTCAGTGATCTTCTTCTTGCCGAACAGTGTTGTGATCATGTCTGCGTGTTCATTGCGAAGTTTGCGACTCCGCTCGGCGATCGCATTGTGCGTTGAGCCTGTATTTTCAACAGTTTTTTCCACGTAGCCATGGACAACACCACTATTCTGAAGCATTTCGCCGGTTATGATCTGTGGGCCAACCGCCGGGTGGTGGAGAGGTTGGAGCAGGTGCCGGAACTGCTGGATGCACCAGTACGTTCCAGCTTTCCTTCGTTGCGCCTCACACTGCTCCACATACGGGATGCTGAACATACTTGGCTGAAGCGGATCCGGGGAGAGGAGTATTCCTGGCCCGCCGAGCCTTCACAGGATCCCAAGACCGTGATCCGCCATAGTGAGGCATTGCATGACCATGTAATGAGCATGACCGAAAGCGATCTCGTACGCGAGGCCACCTACCAGGACCTTCGTGGCAACACCCATCGGCAGCCGGTCTGGCAAATGCTCATGCATTGCTTCAACCATGGTACACAGCACCGGGGCCAGTTGATCACCATGATGAGGCAGCTGGGCATTGAGCACATACCCGCGAATGACATGGTCGTATATATGCGTCAACAGCAAGCCCTTCTCTAATGATCCTATCGGCATATTCTCGCATCCTCCCACGGTTGGGCGTCACTATGATGCTGCTGATGGCAATGATGTGCACGCATGCACAGCAGGAGCGGGATGAGCAGGCGCTCATGGAAGTGAAGGATGGCATCAGCATCAGCAAAGACAGCCTCTTCCTCATGAACCTGCGCTTCAGGATGCAGAATCGCCTCGGAGTACGCAGCACTTCATGGAATGATCTAAAGATCCGTTCGGTGGATGCACGTGTGCGCCGTCTACGGTTGCGTCTGGACGGTTTTGTGCTGGACCCTCGGGTCAGGTACTATATCCAGTTGGCCTTCAGCCGTGCGGACCTTGAGCTGGAGGAACTCACCACCGCTCAACCTGTGCGTGATGCCATGGTCTATTACCATTTCAATGACCGGTTCTATATTGGTTTCGGGCAGAGCAAGCTTCCAGGGAACAGGCAACGTGTGATCAGTTCCGGCAACCTGCAGTTCCCGGACAGGTCCATAGCCAACAGCGTATTCACCCTGGACAGGGACTTCGGCATTTTCAGTTACTGGACTTTGCCAGCAGGGGGGCATGAGTTCCAGGTGAAGGGAGCATTGAGCAGTGGCGATGGACGCAATGCACTGCCCATGGATAATGGTATGGCATACACCGGCCGCCTGGAGTGGTTGCCCTTCGGTGCATTCACGGATAATGGCGATTACTCCGAAGGAGACCTGGAATTCGAACCCAAGCCCAAGATCTCATTCGGTGCCTCCTATTCATTCAACAATGCGGCAAGGCGAACACAGGGGCAACTGGGACCGGAACTTGCCATACCCAGTGATATCGAAACCATGATCGCGGACATGATCTTCAAGTACAAGGGTTGGGCGATCCTGGGTGAATATTTCGATCGCCGTGCATCCCAGCCGATCAATAGTGATGGTATCGGTGGCGTACGGTTGATCCCCGTGGGTGTTGGGGTGAATGGGCAGGTGAGCCGGGTATTCCGAAGTGGTTATGAGCTGGCCATGCGTTACACCATCGTACTTCCGGAAGATGAAGTGGCAGGATCGATACCGCGAAGTGAAGAAGTACTGCTTGGGAGCACACGGTACCTGAATGGCCACAGGATCAAACTTCAGCTTTATACGGGTTACCGCTGGACCAATGGTATTTTGACCGATCCGTCCAGCTTCTGGACCACCATGTTCCAAGTGGAGTTCGGCATTTGAGGGAGGGCCCATTTCGGCCACTGCCGCTCATCAAGTCTTATGACCGATGAACAAGCGGACATACCGGTGTTCATAACTAGTGGGGGGTACCCTTGCGTCAGTTTCCCAAGGTTCCAGTTCTTTGACCCCGATCCAAATCGTAAACCATGAAAAAACTCGTTTTTGTGATCGCTCTTGTTGCAGGCGTGGCCACAGCAACACAAGCGCAGTACCGCCCAGCTGGCGGAGAGAAAAGCCTTGAGGTGAACTTCGCTCCTCTAGGCGGTAACCCAGTATCGATCAGCGGTATCAAGCTCCGGAGCTTCAGCTCGCAGGAGTCCGCCTTCCGTCTGGGTCTGTTCATCGGGGTGTCCAATTCAAAGACCATCACCCAGGATGAGGATACCAATGATGATGGCGAACAGATCGCCTTGGAGTTGGCTGATACCGATCGTTCCTTCAGCATAGCGATCCAGCCTGGTATTGAGCGTCACCTCACAGGCACCGATCGCTTGTCTCCTTATCTGGGTGGTTTCGTTAACATCGGGTACACCTCCACCACCAGCATCACGGAGAACCAGATCGAACTTGGTGATGTAGGCGATCCGAACCTGTCCGTTGGTAGCAGCACCTCCCGTGGTGGTACGCTGAACCTCGGCTTGAATGCGGTAGCTGGCTTCGACTACTACGTTGCCGAGCACTTGTACCTTGGTTCAGAGATCGGTTTTGGCTTCGCCTTTAACCGCGATCTTGTGAACAAGGTAGAGGATGTATATGCTGAACTGAACGATGCTGGCGATCGTTATGTGGAGCGTACTGAAGAGAACGAATCCACTGTTGGCAATAAGTCCAGCTGGCAGATCGGCCCAAATGTGATCGCACAGTTGCGTCTGGGGTGGTTGTTCTGAGTATATTCACACCCTTAAACAACAATTGCCATGCATACTTTCTCTAAGAAGTTTGCATCGGTGGTCAAGATCGGAGCTCCGGCCATTCTCGTGGCCGGGCTCCTCTTTTCCTGTCAAAAGGAAGGTTTTGGCCCAGGTGTGAATTCGACAAGTGTAAAGGAGGTGACCGATCCAGCTACGCGCCAGCGCGTGGTCGATCAGTCGCAGAAGATGCCCGCCGTGGGTATCTACAACAAGAAGATGGATAAGGTGATCGTGTTCCGGCAGTTACCAAACGGCCAGAAGAATTTCACCTTTGCCAATCCTCCTGCCAATGGCATCAACTTCGCCACCAGCAATGGCGGCCAGTGGCAGTGGAGCGAAAGCCAGGGCATGGTTGTGATCACCGAACCTGGCCAGAGCCTGGGTGGTGGTGGCGGTACGGTAGTGGCAGGCAGCACAACCTTGGATATTGGCTATGCGTTCTGTTTTGCCGTGGGCGATGAAGTGCTCGGCGGTGATCTGTTCGATACAGGCATAGACGAAGTGGCAGGCGTTATCGGGATCGCAGGTGATCTGGATGCGTTGGTCAATGGCGAATTCGATGAGGACGATGACTTCTTCGAGTACTTCCATGGCTTCGCATATTACCTGGTCTACACCGATCAATTGGCCAACCAGAGCTATGATGTGTTGAGCTGGATGGATGATATGGACAATGACGATCTGGACAACTTCGCATTCGCCTACATCGTGTCCTTCCTGAATGACGGTGGTATCTATCTCTCAAAGGATGGTACCATTACCATCAATGGCGGCTCCATGTCCTTCATGGGCAACTATTACGGCATCGAGGGCCTCGGCTATTTCGATGATGAAGGCAACAGCTGGACCGTGGTGGAAGTGCCTGGATTCGGCACCATGGGTTGCGAATAAGCAACTTCAAGAAAGAGAAAAGGCCATCCCGCCGGGTGGCCTTTTTCTTTTTTATGGACTGTCGATCATACCGATCTATCCACGCCCTTTTTTCGGCCGCGGTTCATAGAAACCGCCACGCTTCTCATACCCGCCACCGCTCCCGCGATCCTGGCGGCCACCACTTTTGCGGTCATTACCCTTACGATGGTTCGAGCTTCTCTGGCCATCCCGGTCACCCCGGACTTGACCGCTGCGCTTGCCACCCTCATGTGTTCTGCCCTGGTTACCCTGCGCCTCATCCACGCGCACTTTTCGGCCTTTGTAGTTCGCGCCCTTGAGGCTGTTGAACACCTGCGTGAAGAATTGCGGTTCAATGTCCACAATGGCATAAACATCCTTCAGCATCATGCGGCCTATGCTCTCGCCCCCTATGCCGCTTATGCCGCAGATGTAGCCCAACATCTTGCCCTTGTCAAAGCCATCAGCAGTGCCCAGGTTGATGAAGAGTGGCTTTCCGGTACTGAAACGCTCGCGCGATGAAGGCCTCTCCACACGCGCCGTATGGTCCTTCCGGCTCATATCGATGTTCAGGTCCTGCAGTTCACGGAACTGGGTGATGAGCCGGTTGAAGGCCACGCTCATGAAACGTTCTATGAGTTCCTCTTTGCTGAACTTGTTCAACTCTTCATGCGCTGTTGGCAGCAATTCGGCCAAAGCATCATGGTCCACCTCTACGTTAGTGAGCTTGTACAGGTAAGCCACCAATTGGGCTTTGCCAATGTCGCCACCGCCTGGCACACGCACATAGGTGAAATGCGTTTTCAGCATGCGCTCCAACTGGCGGATCTTGTTCAATTCACGCACACCGATTATGCTGAGTGAAATACCGGTGCGGCCAGCACGGGCGGTGCGGCCGCTTCGGTGGGTGTAGCTTTCCGCTTCACCCGGCAGATCGTAATGGATCACATGTGTCACATCATTCACATCGATCCCGCGGGCCGCAACATCAGTGGCTATCAGCAGTTGGAGCGTGCGGGCCCGGTAGCGGCCCATCACATGGTCGCGTTGTGCCTGGCTCAGGTCGCCATGGATGGCATCGGCCACATAGCCGTCTTTCACCAGATGGGTGGCCAGGTCCTGCGTCTCATGCTTGGTGCGGCAAAAGACAATGGCGAACATGTCCGGATCGGCATCAACGAATCGTTTAAGTGCGGCGTACCGATCGCGTGCATGCACAACGCAATACTGATGCTGGATCGCTGCGGCGGTGGTGTTCCTTTCGCCCACCTGGATCTCTTCGCTTTCTTTCATGTAGCGCTTGGCGATGTGCCGCACTTCGCTACTCATGGTAGCGCTGAAGAGCCAGGTACGCTTCTCCCCGGGTGTGTTGCTCAGGATCTCCGTAAGGTCCTCCTGAAAGCCCATGTTCAACATCTCGTCGGCCTCATCCAGCACTACCAGCCCCACATTACCCAGATCCACGGCCTCCCGGCCCAACAGATCCAGCAGGCGGCCGGGTGTGGCCACCACTATGTTCGCGCCCCGCTGTATGTCGCGGATCTGTTCGCGGATGTTCGCACCGCCGTACACCGCCACAGGTTTCACGCCTTTCAGGTATTTGCTGAAGCGTTCGAAGTCTCCGGTGATCTGCACACAGAGTTCCCGGGTGGGCGCCAGTACCAGCGCTTGTACACCGCGAATGTCCGGATCGATGTCCTCCAGTAGCGGAAGGCCAAAAGCAGCGGTCTTACCAGTGCCGGTCTGTGCCAGCACCACCACGTCGCTTTCGCTGGTGAGCAGTACCGGGATGGCTTTATCCTGAACGGGAGTGGGCGAGGTGAATTTCAGATCGCCAAGGGCACGGAGGATCTCGCCACGAAGGCCAAGCTGGTCGAATGAGGACATTTTCTGCTATAAGGGGTGCAAAGGTACGCAGGCATTATGTGCCCTTCTTTGGGAACACATGGGAACACCCTTTTGATCAGGTTGTTCCGTTTGTCAGCTGATCGAATGACCGGCCCCACCGGTACACATTCACTGAAGCGCACCAGAAATATGCCCGCTATCCCAGATCCAGGTCCACAGCATCCTTCAGGACATGAAGTGCCTGATTCTTTTCCGCCATGATCTCGAATCTGTCCCGATTCGTGTAGCGCGGACGAACCTTCACCTCCTCCTTCACGACCTCCAATTCCAGACCGGGATCACCGAGGGATCGCCTCAGGTATCCCAGTAATTCAGGCTTTTCATCGCGCAGGTAATTCTCCTGCACATCATTCACAATGGAGAAGCTCACTTTGCCGGGCCCGGCCACCTTGGGTTCCCGATCCGTGAGTGTGGCGTAAAGGCTCGTGCGTCCTTCTTTTTTCTTGAGTTGCGCGAACTCTTCCCAGGCGCGGATCAGCAATGATGGATTCACCTCCCG
This sequence comes from Bacteroidota bacterium, assembly GCA_023412755.1. Classification (GTDB taxonomy): domain Bacteria; phylum Bacteroidota; class Bacteroidia; order Flavobacteriales_F; family PHOS-HE28; genus PHOS-HE28. The sequence goes on along the minus strand of JAEZCB010000253.1, from coordinate 4,656 downwards.
CATGCCGGCCGCTGAAGCAGGGCCATCGCCTTCTTCATCGGTCCGTTCAACGGCCACTTCTTCCACGGGAAGGGCCATGGTTACCGGTTGATGGATGCGCACCTGATCCACCATAAGCCTTCTCTTCGGCACGTAAGCGGTCTTATCAGCTACCTCAGGCCGCGGTTTGGGTATCAAGCGTTCGCTTGGTATAACGGAAGCATGTGCGTGTACCGGCTCCGCCGGTTCGACCATCGCCTTTGGCGCTGGAGGTGGAACAGGAGCGGGGCGGGCAGCGGATGGCGCCGGCGCCACGGTCACATCAGGACTTTTTTTTTCCAAGGCGGAGCCATTCCCATCGTGGGCCATGGGCGCGTTGGTACCGAGTCCGCACAGCTGGATCAGGGTAAGCTCCACAAGCAAACGAGGCTCCTTGCTGTTGCGGTACTGCGTATCGCAAAGGGCCAGCTTGTCCAGCCCTTTGATCAACAATTCCCGATGGGCACGTTTTGCTTGGTGCGCATATCTGGTGATAAGGTCCTCGCTCACTTCCAGCAGTGGCAGCGTGCGGGTATCCTGTGCCACCAATAGATCGCGGAGATGGCGTGCGAGCCCGGTAACGAACAAGTGCCCATCGAATCCCTGTTGCAGGATGTGGTCATACTCCACCAACACAGCGGCCACATCACCGCCGATCAGGTTATCGGTGACCTTGAAGTAGTGCTCATGGTCGAGCACATTCAAGTTCTTCACCACATCCTGATAGGTGAGTTCCTTACCGGAGAAGCTCACGAGTTGATCGAAGATGCTGAGTGCATCGCGGAGGCCGCCGTCGGCCTTTTGCGCTATGGTATGCAGCGCCTGCGGTTCCGCCGCGATGCCTTCTTTCTTTGCGATGGCGGCGAGATGCCCGCTGATGTCCGCGATCTGGATCCGCCGGAAATCGAACACCTGGCAACGGCTGAGGATGGTTGGCAGGATCTTGTGCTTTTCGGTGGTGGCGAGGATGAAGATCGCGTAGGAAGGCGGTTCCTCCAGGGTCTTCAGGAACGCGTTGAAGGCCGCAGAGGAGAGCATATGCACCTCATCGATGATGTACACCTTCTTGGCACCTACCTGGGGAGCTATCTGCACCTGCAGGTTCAGGTTCCTGATGTCGTCCACGCTGTTGTTGCTGGCGGCATCCAGTTCGAAGATGTTCATGGAATGGCCTTCTTCGAAGGTCTTGCAGGGCAGGCATTGCCCACAGGCCGTGACATCCTCGGTACGGTTCTCACAATTGATCGTACGGGCCAGGATACGCGCACACGTGGTCTTGCCCACTCCGCGGGGGCCGGTGAAAAGGAACGCGTGGGCCAGATGCCCGGTCTTGATCGCGTTCTTGAGAGTGCTTGTCACCGCCTCCTGGCCAACCACTGTATCGAATGTGGCCGGCCGGTATTTCCGGGCGCTTACAACGAACTGCTCCATGCTGATGGCGAAGATAGCCGAGGCAGTGTTAACGCTGAAGTGTTGTTGAGAAGTGTTCACAGGCCGGTAATGACCTGGGATACGATCAATAGGATACTCATCGCGCCTCTACCAATTCACCGGGACAGCGTGCCGTGGTGGTAGGCCGGTTCTGGAGGCACAGCACCCGGCAGATCCTGTATGATGTGCGCGTAAGCCCGGATGATGGTGTAGGACCATCGGTCTACTACCGTAACGTGCCGGAGGAGCAACTGGGCCAATGGACGGGGGGGCACCAACTAGTGCCTCAGGCAGGCATCGCTCCAGGGTCCCAAGGTTACGCTTCCAGAAGCGCGGTTTTTTGCACGGCCATCTCCGGCTCCATGGTGTCAGGTGCATGCTTTGCGCGGCGGATCTCATTCCAATATCGGTGGTGCATGCGCCGCGCCAAGGACAGCAGATCTTCCGTTGTTATGCGCTGATCATGCAGTTGGATGGGCCGTCGCTCCTCGAAAACACGCCCCTGATCATCCACCGTGTACACACCTGCATAGGCGGGAATGGTGAGCTTGCCGCGGCCACGGTACATGCGGCACGGCATGGCGAAACAGAAGTAGTTGGGCCGGCGGCACTCCTGCGCGCCTTTCAATTCACGCAGGTGCTCGTGCGCCTGGTTGGGCGTTAGGGCCACGCCTTGGGGCTTCACCATGAAGTTGCCGTTCATGAGCATGCCCTGGCTATGCTTGGGCTTCTTCAGGTCGTTCTTCAGATCGCCCAGGGAGCACTTGATCTCGATCTCACATACGTAGCCCTGCGGTGTCACCGTAAGTAGATCGCTTTCCCAGGCATAGAGCAGGGCGTTGGGCGTTATCCATTCATGGCGCAGGTCGCTGGCATAGCAGCGTATGTGCCATGCGATGTCGGAGGCGGTGAGGCCGGGCATTGGGGTTGAAGGTAGCACCAAACCTCTGCAGGACCCCGTGCGATCCAGCCGCTATTGGCACGGGCTCACCGGGCAGGATCCAGCAAGGCCCACAGCTCCAGGCTGATGTAGCAGCCGTGCTTCACCTCGCATTCCCGCAGGGTGCCTTCCAGCATGAAGCCGGCCTTCCGCAGTACACGGCCACTGGCCACATTACCTGTTTCCACCATGGCTTCCATGCGGTGCAGCCCGAGCGTTCGGAAACCATGTTCCAGCACCGCCGGCAGTACCTTGCCAATGATCCCCTGGCCCCAATTATCCGGCAGCAGCCAGAAACCGATCTCCGCTTTACGGTGTTGCCTCTGTAAGCTATTGATCCCGATGGCCCCCAGGAAGCGACCCTCTTGAGCATGCACAATGGCCCACCAGATGCCTGTGCCGGTGCGTTCCAATTCCGCATACCATTCCATCTGTTGTGCCGTGGCTTCGTAACTGGCGTAGCTAACGCCGTAGTGGAGGATCACTGCCGGATGGGAAAGGCCGCGGAATACGTGCTCCTGATCGGCCTCGCCTATTGGGCGCAACACGAGGCCATCCATGCGGAAGGTGGGGGAATCCATGTGCGGGACCAAATTATCCAAACGCGTTGTATGGGTCGCTGTAGCCGGTGAGGCTGCCTGTTCTTCTGCCGGATCGGCCGCAGATCCAACCGGTGGTGTCGCCATACACACCATTCCTTCTTTCCTATATCCATTCCGCTTTCCAACCTTCTAGTTTCAAATTCAAATTGGATCCCATGAAGCATTTTCTACACCTTTTCATTTGCGTACTTCCCGTTGCTGGCCTCACCGCCCAACATCATGCATGGCTGGACACGAATGATGTACGCCTGCGTGTGTTCTCCAATGGGATCATAGGTTGGGGCGATGACGCAGTGCCTTGGCTGGGACAGTTCGTTCCCAAGGCAGACCCAACAAGTTCTTTGTTCGCTAGTGGGATCTGGGTCTCTGGAACTGATCCATTCGGTGAGGTACGGAGCGCGGTGCAGCAGTACTTTGTTCTACAGGATATGCTGCCGGGACCCTTGATCATTGGTTCGGCCACAACGAATTCAGCCATTTCAAATTTGTATGACCACGTATGGACGGTGCGGGCCCCCGATGTGATCCAGCACCACGCCTGGGGGCAGTGCTTGGCCGATCCATTCTGCGATCATGCGGCCATGTTCCCAGGGTATTCCATTCCATTGGAGTTCACCTCATGGCCGGCCCATGGCGGAATGACTGGCCTGGCCACTGACCTGGCTCCATTTTTGGATCTGGATGGAGATGAAGCTTACACACCCACGGCGGGCGAATCCCCCTGCGTACCGGGTGATCAGGCATTGTACACCATTTTCAACGACCAGAATGAAGGCGATGTGCTCACACAAATGCCGCGCATGGGCCTGGAGATCCACATTACGGCCTTTTCCTATGCCAGTGATGACAAGGCGATCGATCAGACCATCTTCATCCATTACCGCATCATAAACCGGAGCGATACCACCTACGAGAATGTACGTATCGGTGCGTTCGCAGATATTGATGTCGGCTGTCATAACGATGATTTCATAGGCTGTGATGTGGGCCGCAACCTCATGTTCGGTTACAATTGGGATGATAATGATGTCAGTTGCTTCGGCAATGTGGGCTACGGACCAAAGCCTCCCGCATATGGCATTACCCTATTGAAAGGTCCGCTCCTGGATGGTACCGGTGCCGATGAGCCTGTACAGCTTGCGCTGCCCGCCTACAACGGCACCGGCTTCGGCGATGGCATCGCGGATAACGAGCGCTCCGGGATGACCGGCATGATCTATTTCAACCGCGAAGGAAACCAGTTCATGACCGATCCTTCCAATGCGGTACACATAGACAATTACCTGCAGAGCACCTGGAAAAATGGACTCCACATGACCTACGGGGGCAACGGGTATTCCGAGGATCCGGACGCAGTGCCTGCTCAATTCATGTTTCCCTGGGATACCGACACGCTCGGTGTGGGCACGGCCGGCACACCCATGCCGGATTGGCGCGAAGTCCAGCCAACGCCAACCATGCCCGATCGCCGCGGTGTCATGAGCACGGCTCCCTTCACGCTGGAGCCCGGCATGGAGCAGGACCTGTTGTACGCCCATGTGTACGCCCGTGCATTCGAAGGCAGTTCCGAGGCCAGCGTGCATGCGCTGAAGGCTCGCGTGGACAGTGTACGCGCCTTCGCGGAGCAGATCCCCGGCATCATGGCACCCGGCTCCCCTTGCGAAG
>JAEZCB010000070.1 GCA_023412755.1 Bacteroidota bacterium | reverse complement strand
TGGGCTGCATCGAGATCAACCCGTGGAACAGCCGGATCCAGAAGCCCGATAACCCGGATTGGTGCATCATCGATCTGGATCCGGACAAGCAATCGTACGATCAGGTGGTGGAAACGGCGCGGGTGACTAAGGAGATCCTCGACGCGATCGATGTGCCGGCCTACCCGAAGACCAGCGGCAGCACGGGCATGCACATCTACATCCCGTTCGGCGCGAAGTACACCTACGAACATTGCAAGGAATTCGGCCGCGTGATCGCGAAACTGGTGCAGGCACAACTGCCGGAGTTCACGAGCATCGAACGGATCGTGCGCAACCGCGGCGGTAAACTTTACGTGGACTTTTTGCAGAACCGTCCGCAGGCAACGGTGGCCGGGCCGTATTCGCTACGCCCGAAACCTGGCGCGCCGGTGAGCATGCCGCTGCAGTGGGAGGAGGTGAAGAAGGGCCTGAAGATCACCGATCACAACATCTGGAACGCGGTGGATCGGGTGAAGGAGATGGGCGATATTTTCAAGCCGGTGATGGGCAAGGGGATCGATCTGAAGAAGGTGTTGAAGAAGGTGGAAAGTGTGTTCGGCATGAGTTGGGAGTACAAAGGGAAATTGTGATCCAGCGGACCAGCCGATCATTGGTCAGCATGGAGCGTTCAAAATAATATCCATACCCATAGCACCACTGCCAAGGGTTCTGTGAAAAGCAACATCAGACCACCAGATCTGAAATCCTTCTGTTCCACATATCCGGTGCTGTGGGCGATCGCGTTGGCGGGAGTGGAGACCGGCAGGATCGATGCGGCAGCCGTATTGCTCATGTTGTTGGAGACCATGACCGCTATAAGGCTGAACAGGATGGCCACCACAAGGATCGGAGGTCGGAAGGATCCGATCTCGTCCATCTACCCACCATCATCCTCTCCACGAATGTGATCCTGACCCCCATCTCATTCAATGCACCCACAGCTATCGCATTAGGCGTGCTCCCGATGATGGTGCCGATCCCGCCTACGGTGGCGGCGGCCGGTATATCGGTCAACACAGCCTTGGAAAAGGGCGAGGCGGCACCCATGCGCCGTACCAGCGGCAGTATGGAGGAGATCATCTTGGCCGTGGTGGCGGTGTTGCTCATGATCATATTGGCCACCGCCGTGGTGATCATGAGGCCCAGTAAAAGCCGTTCTGGCCGCGTACCGAAGTGATCCACCGTTCTGCGGAAGAGGTATCTGTCCAGTTCCACCTTCCGAAGTCCTTCGGCCAGAAAAAAACCACCCAACAACAACCAGATGACATCGCTGGTCCACATTCCGAGATAGAGTTCCACGGGCCGGTGCGCCGGGAGCAACAGGTCGGAACCGAATCCGAAGAGCATCAAAGCGATGATGAGTATGCCTTACAGCGAATGGCGGTATGGCTTCCGTTACCCAAAGACCGACAGCAAGGATGCTCACGAAGAAGAATGATCCACCGAAGCACCATGCCCCCAGCTTTCGAAAGAACCAGGTGATGATCAACGCTATGACCAGGTTACCTGTGAAGGTGGATGTGTTGAGCAGCCAGTAGATCCGGGACTTCTTGTACCACCTGAGTGCCGCTCGTCTGGAATCGCTATCCACCGTACCTCGTGGTTCGTACCTCTTCCGATCGATCGAATTTAGATGCTTCGGCCATCGAACAGGAGGCCGGAACTACTGCGCAACGAATGTGCTCCACGTTTTGATCGTCGTGCTCCTAATATCCGGAACTCCGAGCACTTGCACCAAGATCCGCTCCGGCCGGCCCTCGTTATGTGGTACACGGGTACTGATGATGGTATAGCTCAAAGGCTTGTCCAGTTCACGTGGCAATAGGATAACAGGGCGTGAAAGGGGCACTGTGTCCGTGCCGGATACCACGGCGAGCGCCTTGATCGGCAGTGCATGCACATTCGCGAGTGCCAGCCTGCGCTGCATACCCTTTACACTTTGTGTGTAGGCCAATACCAGGTCCTTGGGCCGCAGTGTCTGCTCTATCACGATGCGGTTGTGCTGGAATACGCTTCGATCCAAGGCCTCCTGCGGGTATTCCGCATTGATGATACGTTCGCGCTCGGACAGTTCCGGACCTATACGGGCCAGCAGGCTATCCACCCATCCGGCGCTGCTAAAGGTGTCCAGATAGGAGATGTAATGGCGATAGAATGTGGGATCATTGAAGAAGCGGTCATGGAAACCTGCGGCTTCGGCATGGAAAGTAAGCGGGGCCTTAAGCCGCAGAGCGGTCATAGCCTCGATCGGAAAGCCGGCAAAACCTCTTTGCGGTATCACGATCAGGCGCTCCGTCGCGGTATCGGCCAGGAAGCGCAGGTTCCACCATTCCAAAGCGTCCTGGCCACCAAGTACATCGGCCAGCGCATACGTCCTCGCAAGTGTCGGCACATGGAAGATCTCCGTCACCTCAGCACGGCCAGCGCGGAAGGCCTCCAATTTTTGCACGGCCTCTTGAAAGCGCCGTTCCCCAGCGGCATCTTCGCTACCAAGTGAGCGGGAGGCGATGATCGGCGCTGCCAGCCAATCTCCTTGAGGTGGTGGCATGGAGCCATAGATCCGGTTCTCCATGGCGGCACGTGTGCCTGCGAGCATGGCATCGTCGAAGCGCAATACAGGGCCGGGGCCGCGTTCCCAATGATCAAGAAGAGTGCTGTCGGTGCGCCCTTCCATGGTATAGAGCCCCAGATCCACACCGTTCACACGCAGTTCCAACATCGCATGTGCATAGTGGGGCAGGCCTTGATCGTTGAGCGCTGCCTGCATGATGAATGATCCCAAAGAACCGATGTCCTTCACTGGCGCAAGATCGAATGTCTGCATGGTGAAGAGCGTGTCACCATCCTGGATGCGCATCTGAAAAGGCCAGCGACGCAGGGCGAATTGTTCTCCAGGACCATCACGCAGATTGAGCAACGCGTTGAACTCGTATTCGCCGAAGGCCGCGCCCACCGGGAAACGCGGATTATCCTCCGGATGCATCCAGCCTTGTTCCAGTGCCCGGTCACGGGCATCGAGTAGACTGTCCATGCGCGCCTGTGTCATTCGCACCACCAGCCGGTGCACCGAGGGTGGCCGTCCGCGGAACGCGTTGAGGACCGGCTGAGTGATGCGTTTAAGGTTGGGGTCGAGCACTTCGGCCACAAAGCCCGTGCGCTCCGTGCGTATGCCAAGGTAATACACCAGGCCGATCAACAGGAAGGCGATGGCCGGTGTAAGCTGCGCCAGCACGCGCTGAAGCTTATAGCTCCACCGTTCCCACCACCTATCGAACGCCGTCCGGACCCTCTTCACGCGGCATCAAATGGAATTGGAGCGAACGGCTTTCACCACGCATCTGTCCGGAAACATTGGCCAGCCAGCCTTCGCCCTCAGGCCTGTAAACGATGCGGGTGGGGAAATCGTGCAAGGGGTTCTCGAACACGAGGCTGTCGGTGGCGGCGGTGAGGCGGAAGAGCACAGGCCCGCTGTTGTTCTGGCTGGGGATCTCCGCGCTGTAGAAGGTGCCGGTATCCGTGTGCAGGATCCGCAGATGCTCTATGGAGATGGTGTCATTGCCAAGCATGACATAGCCGATGCCTTCGAGATCCCGGCCTGGTCCACGCCGCCACTTCTCATGGAAAACGGTGCTATCCTCGGCCGGGGCATCGATCCATTCACCTACCAGCCGGTCCACCAGCCGCTGTGCATTATCCGTAGCGGTGGCCTCTGGCAGGGTGGTGTCCGCAGGTGGCGGTGGAGGCGTGCATGCGTGCAGTACGAATGCCACGAGAGTAGCCGTAACGATCGGCAGCTTCAGATACATGGTGTGAAGATAGATGTGCGGGTTGCCTCGGCCGTGCTGCGTTCTATGCGGGCAGTACCGGAACGCGTTCTGTGGCTCGCGAAACCACGGCCTACTCCAACGCCGCGATGGCCGAGATCAGATCATCGGGCACCGGCACCTTTTGGCCCTTGTTATAGTCATACATCACCTGCACGCTGGAGCCGGTGGCCACGATGTCGCCGATCTCATTACGGATCTCGTACACCATGCTGAAACTCGTGTTACCCACCCGATCACAACCGGTGCGCACCACCAGCCGCTGCGGCCAGTTCACTGGCTTCTTGAAGTCGCAGGTTGTGCTCGCCAGGATCACGCCGATGCCCGTTTCCCGGTGTGATCGCAAGATGCCTACCCGCTCCAGGAAATGCATGCGCACGCTTTCGAAATAGCGGAAGTACACGATGTTGTTCACATGTCCGAATAGATCCTGTTCGCCCCATGCCACGGGCACCTGTATGGTAACTGGTAGATCGATCTCGCTCACGGTGCAAAGGAATACGGTGGGAAGGTGAAAGGATGAAAGAGTGAGAAAGTTATGAGGGGTGGGTGGTGAAAGGTGGAGAGCGAACAAATGTTCATTTGAGCGAAGTACAAGTGCGAGACTGTTAGACGAACTGTGTCAATTGGCTGAAGATCCTTTCCTTCAACCATTGAACACAGACCATGGAAGCACCTAAGAAGAACAAGTGGAAGCCCAAGCGTAGCAAGTACGACATAGAGCTGGAGCCTTGGGAACAGGAGGCCGCCAAGGCCATTTATGAAGGCCGTCCTTTACTTGGAGAGGGAGGCATATTCACCGACATGATAAGGCGTATTACGCAGGCCAGCCTTAAGGGCGAGATGAACCATCATCTCTTGACTGAAGGCCAGGAAGGCAATCGGCGCAATGGATACACGCATAAGACGGTGAAGACCTCTGGAGGTCAGGTGGAGATCGCCACCCCGCGGGATCGGGATGGCACCTTTGAACCGAAGATAATTGGGAAGCGGCAGCGGGTTCTCAATGATGAACTCGACAAGAAGATCCTCTCCATGATCCAGTTGGGCCTGAGCTACTCGGACATATCGGCGCACATGCGGGATATCTATGGAGTTGAGACCAACGATGCCCTTATCAATGCGGTGACCGATACGGTGACCGAGGAACTGCGGGCCTGGCAGACACGTGCCTTGGAGCCCATGTATGCGATCATCTGGCTGGATGCGGCCTTCTTCAAGATCAAGCATGAGGGGAAGGTGCGCAACCGGGCGGTGTATACAGTGCTTGGCGTGGACATGGAAGGTTATAAGGATGTGCTGGGCATGTAGATCGAGGGGAGTGAAGGGGCCCTCCACTTGCTGAACGTGATGACCGACCTGCAGAAACGTGGCGTGAAGGAAATCCTGATCGCCTGTAC
>JAEZCB010000246.1 GCA_023412755.1 Bacteroidota bacterium | reverse complement strand
GGCAGAACGTACCGTGGCCAGGAGGAAGGCGCCAATAAAGTAGAGTGCATAGCGCTTTTTCAGCAGCCCCCATGCCATGAGCACCCCGGTGAGGAAGAACAGGGATTCGCTATACGGGATACCGTATACGATGACCGTAGGGAAGGTGATCAGCAAAGCCAACCGAGGCCAACCGGGATCGAAGATCAGCCAGGAAAGAAGTCCCAAACCCAGGGCGAACAATAGGAAGTAGATCAATGAAATGCCGATGGCGTTAGCACCTGTGGCACGCCAGACCAGAGGGTGCAATGGGAAGAATGCGGCTTGTTTCTCTGGCTTGCAATCACTGTCCTTTGAATACATACCATCCCTGATGCATACATAGATGGATGCATCCCACCGCAGCAAGCTATCATTGCTCACGGGCCGGAAGGGATCGTGCGTCCTTCCCACCAAATGCTCATCCCAGTTGCCGATACGTTCATAATTCATGGAAATGCGACCAAGCGTTTCCCCATAGGCCCTGGGATCCTGCAAGACCCGGTGGATGGCCAGGAAGACCAGGATCAACACCACGCCCATGGCCAGAGACCGGATCAGGAGGTGCTGCATGTTCGTGGGCGTTGGAAGGGTCGGATCGAGGAATTCGGCCGGACAAGTGTAATGAATACGTGCACATGAGGGCCATTGCCTAAAATGCTTTAGGCGTACCTTCGCGGCCGCATCGCCTGCTATGCAGGCCATTCCAAGAATGATCCTACCGATCCGTGCCTACGGCGATCCCGTTCTCAAGAAGGTGGCCAAGGATATAGAACCCGGCCACGAGGGTTTGAAGCAGCTGATCGAGGATATGTTCGAGACCATGTACGCCGCCAACGGTGTGGGTCTCGCAGCTCCTCAGGTCGGCCATAGCATCCGTTTGTTCATCGTGGATGCATCACCATTCGCGGAAGATGAGGATGGAGAACCAACAGAGGAGGCGCACTTGAAGGATTTCAAGCGCGTTTTCATCAATCCATACATCGTGGAGGAAGAAGGGGAGGCCTGGCTCTTCGAGGAAGGCTGCCTGAGCATACCGAATATCCGCGAAGAGGTGAAGCGCCAGCCGCGGATCGTTCTGCAATATCAGGATGAGAACTTCGTGGAGCATGAGGAGGAGTTCGATGGCTATGCCGCAAGGGTGATCCAGCATGAGCACGATCACCTGGATGGCATCCTCTTCACCGACCACCTCTCTTCGCTGCGCCGGAGACTGCTGCAGGGCAAGCTCAAGGACATTAGTAGCGGCCGGTGCGATGCGAAGTACAAGATGAGATTCCCCAACCAACGATGATCGGAACCATGAAGAGTTGGTCCCTTATTGTGTTTGTGCTCCTTCTGGCAGCTTGCGGAGAAAGCGCGAAAGTGGAAGAGCGTGATGAAGCCGATATAATGGCGGAGCGCATCCGGGCCATGGAGGACAGTCTTTTCCAGAACATGGCGTTCGACAAGCGCAATGCACAAATGCTACTGGATGTATACAAGGCTTACGCAGCCGCCAACCCGTTGGATGAACGCAGTCCGGAATATCTTTTCCGTGCGGCTGGCGTGGCACGTTCCATGAAGGATCCTCAACAGAGCATCCGGTTGTATGATCGCATATTGGTGGACTATCCCGGTTGGGAAAAGCTACCGGATGTCTACTACCTCAAGGCGTTCGTGATAGACAGCGATCTTGGCCATATGGGCGATGCCAGGGAGGCGTACCGCAAAGTGATCGCTCTGTATCCGGAACATCCATTCGCCCAGGATGCCCGGGTAATGATCGAGAACCTGGAGTACACCGATGAGGAGTTGATCGAGCGATTCAAGAAGATGCAGGCAGAGCAGGAGGCATCTGGATCGGCTGGCGATTGAACCATCCTGCTTGAAGAACGTTCATTACCAAGCCCATGATCCACCTGTTTCGCACCGCATCGCTCCTTTTGCTCACGCTCATGGGGCCGACCACCATGGCTCAGAACACCATCCCTATCGATCCAGGGAAGAGCAAGATCACCTGGCATGCATCCAAGGTCACCGGCGCTCATGAAGGACATGTATCCGTGCGATCCGGGAGCATTGTGGTGAAGGAAGGTGGGTTGCAGGGTGTGGAGGTTGACATGGACATGGGCACCATCACTTGCACGGATATATCGTCAGAGGCCTCCAATGCCAGACTGGTGGATCATTTGAAGAGTGAGGATTTCTTCGCTGTGGAAGACCATCCTACGGCGACCTTTCGAAGCACTTCTGTGGAAATAAGTGATCAAGAAGGTTCCGTTTCGTATTACATCACTGGTGATCTCACCATCAAAGACATCACGCACCCCATCACTTTCAATGCCCGGCAACTGGCCAATGAAGATCGATACCTGGGCACGCTCACCTTTGATCGCACCAAGTATGATATCAAGTACCGTTCGGGTGCCTTCTTTCCGGAGATCGGTGATAGGATGATATACGATGAGGTCCAACTGGACCTGGATATCCGCACCCGTTGAATGGGATCCGGACCACGCAGTGAGTTACCACTCCATCCGCTGATCAACGAGCGGTATAGCCCGCGCGCCTTCACCGATCGCGAATTGGATGAACAGGAGGTGGCCCTGCTGTTCGAGGCGGCGCGGCTGGCGCCAAGTAGTGTAAATGAGCAGCCATGGCGATTTATTCTGGCGCATCGTGGTGGCCCGGGCCATGCAATGATGCTGGAGGCCATGGATGAGGGCAACCGCATCTGGGCAGGAAGGGCCGCGCTGGTGGTGCTTAACCTGGTGCATCGCTCGCTGGAACGCTATGGCGTGCCCAACCCACACGCATGGCATGATCTGGGCCTCGCGTTGGGGCAGCTTAACATCCAGGCGCAGGCCATGGGGCTGGGTGTGCGCCACCTGGCGGGCATCGATCCGGAAAAGGCGCGCTTTTCTTTCGCGGTGCCGGAGGAGTACGATGTGGTGAGTATGATGGTGATAGGTGAACCCGGCGATCCCGGGGTTTTGCCGGAGCATCTCCAGGAACGGGAAATGAGGCGCTCGCCCCGCCGGCCGCTGGACCAGTTCATCTTCTACGCCAGGTTCGGCAACAAGCGTTGAAACCGGCCGTGCTGCGGCCGGTGCTGGGAAAGCAGTCCGGGATCATTAGATTTGTCCATGGTCCGGCGTGGTCTGGATCATTGCCCAATACCTGCTCTGGATGGATTTCAACCTTATCGATGCGTGGCTGGAAATGAAGGCCCAGCTGCCTGAACTGGCTATTGAAGGGATCGGCATCAAGTACATCTACCCGATCTTCCTGGTGCTCATCATCATGGAGTACGTGAAGGCCCGGCACCTTTTCGATCTCAAGGAAAGCCTCTCAGGTTTTGTGATCGGCGTGGGTGCCACGATCATCCGGGTGATCACCAATGTGTTCGAGATCTCGCTGTACATGTTCCTTTTTGCCTGGGCCGAACCCTTCCGCGAGCAGTTCCTCGGCTATTCCACGCTTGGGTTTGCCTGGTACATCTGGATCATCTGCCTTATTGCCGATGATCATAACTTTTACTGGCACCACCGCCTGGCGCACAACGTACGCATCCTCTGGGCCGCCCACCTGCCGCACCACAGCGGCAAGATGTACAACCTAACCATCAGCATCCGCAACGGCTGGTTCATCACCCTGGTGAAGCCGGTGTACTGGCTCTGGATGCCGCTGCTTGGCTTTGAACCGATCATGATCGCCACATGCCTGATCATCAATGCGTTCTACCAGTTCACCCTGCATTCCCAACTGATCCCATCCTACGGCTGGTTCGAGAACATCTTCAATTCCTCCCATGTGCACGTGGTTCACCACAGCTGTAACACCGAATACCTGGATAAGAACCATGGCGGCATTTTCACCTTCTGGGATAGGTTCTACAATACCTGGCAGCGCCCGATCGATGGTGTAGTGCCCAAGTTCGGCATCAGCCATGATCCAGGTACCAACAATCCGATCACGCACAACCTTTTCGAGTTCCAGGAGATCTGGCGCGATGTAAAGAAGGCACCAACGCTAAAGGCGAAGCTCATGTACATCTTCGGCCCACCCGGTTGGAGCCACGATGGGAGCAGTATGACCAGCAAACAGCTCCAGGAACAGCTGAAGCGGGAGAAGGAGGCTGCGGTCAAGGCTTCCAGAGAAGACCGCTCTCCAGAGGTTGAAGCGGCGGTGGCGTAAGCCTGGGAGGGATTGGCTGCGCCTATCCCTAGGAGGGGAGGCTTCGATCAGAAGATCCGCACGCGCTTCGCTTGTGGCGGCTTTTTCGTTCTCCCTTCGCTCAAGCAAGCTTGGCTCGGTGCCAACGAAAAAGCCGCGGACCCTGCGGGTCCTGCGGCTCTTCGATCGGCGGAGAGGGAGGGATTGGCTGCGCCTTTCCCTAGGAGGGGGAGGCTTCGATCAGAAGATCCGCACGCGCTTCGCTTGTGGCGGCTTTTTCGTTCTCCCTTCGCTCAAGCAAGCTTGGCTCGGTGGCAACGAAAAAGCCGCGGACCCTGCGGGCCCTGCGGCTCTTCGATCGGCGGAGAGGGAGGGATTCGAACCCCCGGTACCCTTGCGGGCACATCTGTTTTCGAGACAGACCCGATCGACCTCTCTGGCACCTCTCCAGTGGCCCTTTAGCTAAAGGATCGCAAAGATAGACCTTTCATGCGCAAGGCTAGTGGCGGCGAACACTATGCTTCGCTGCTTGTTCCTTTCTAAATTCAGCCCATGAGGCCGTGGCTCCTCCTTCCGTTGATCGCGTTGGATGTTTCGGCGCAGGATCTTCCTGTGGGTACACGTGAAACTACTTTCTACGATGCGGGCCGTGACCGTAACGTAAGCACGGTGATCCACTATCCGGCCGTGGCCAGCGGTATAGGTACGGATGCTGCGGAAGGCCCTTTCCCGGTCCTTGTTTTCGGCCATGGCTTTCTTATGGTGGTATCCGCTTACGAGAATTTCAGGGATCATTTTGTTCCGAAGGGTTACATACTGGTGCTTCCAACAACTGAAGGTGGTATTCCTTCCCATGGCGAGTTCGGTGCCGACCTGGCCTTTCTGGCAGAGGCGATGCAATTGGAGAATACCGATCCAATGTCTCCTTTCTTCGAGCGGGTCATGCCCTCCACTGCCTTGATGGGGCATTCCATGGGTGGTGGTGCCAGCGTTCTAGGAGCCGCCGGAAACAGTGGCATTCAAACACTGGTGAATTTCGCGGCTGCTGAGACCTCGCCTAGTGCCATTTCGGCCGCAGAGCAGGTGGAAATGCCCACGCTCATCTTCGCTGCTTCAGAGGATTGCGTTACACCGATCGATGAGCATCAGGGGCCGATATACGAGGCGGTGACCGCACCTTGCAAAGCGTTTGTCAACATCCTCGGCGGAGGCCACTGCTATTTCGCGAACAACAACTTTTTCTGTGCCACCGGAGAAGGCACTTGCTTTCCTTCACTATCCATTACGCGGGAACAGCAACAGGCCGTGGTGAATGATCTGGCCGGTCTCTGGCTCGATCATTTTCTAAAAGGTGATGGGATCTCCTACGCAAGTTTTCTAGACAGTCTATCCTTGAGTACGCGCATAAGCGGCTCCACGACCTGCCTCTCATCCGCGGTTCCGGAAGCCCCGGTATCCGGGATCATGATCATGCCGGTTCCTGCACAGGACGTGCTTATGGTTTCCGGCATGTCCGGAACAAGATCCCTCAGCATAGTGGATCTTTCAGGGCGCCTGGTGCGGGCCATGGCCGTAGCTGCCGAAAGGTGCACACTGGAGATCGGCTACCTTGCGCCAGGTATTTATCAACTGGTGCTAGAGGGTGCGGAAAGAACGGAAGTGCGGCCATTCGTGGTCTCACGTTAGGCCGCTGGCTTAAATTCGGCATGCCTTTCGTTCACCACGTGCCGATGAAGGCTTCGTTGCTCATCCTTTTAGTGTTCCAATGCTGGTCTTTGCAGGCCCAGGATCGGGAACTCTTGCGCGTGCAGCGGTCCAAGATCACATTCGTGAGTGATGCGCCATTGGAGTACATCACCGCCACCAATGAAAAGGTGGAAGGTATCCTTGATCCGAATGCCCGCACGTTCGCCTTACGCATCCCCATGGGCGACTTCAATGGGTTCAATTCACCTTTGCAACGCGAGCATTTCAATGAGAACTACATCCTTACACGAAAATTCCCGAATGCCACTTTTTCCGGCCGGCTCATTGAGGCGATCTATCTCTCTCTGCCAGGTGAGTATAACGGCAGGGCAAAAGGGGAATTCACCTTGAAGGGCATCACCAGGGAACGGATCATACCGTGCAAGATCATGGTGAGTGAGGAAGGTGTGCAGGTCTCGGCGGCATTCGATGTGCTTCTGGATGAGCATGATATTCGCGTTCCCAAAGTGGTGCAGCAAAAGATCTCTTCCGTTGTGAAGGTGGAAGTGGATGTCCTCTTCGGATCCGGCCCAACCTCCCAATGAGCAGGTGTGGCATCGGGTGCATTCTGTTCTTACTCCCGCTTCTGCTGCATGCCCAGTTCCCGCATGTGGCCGAGCATGAGATCAGGTCCGGCCCACACAGACCTGCCATCCGTTCCATGGTGCAGGATCGGTCCGGTCTCCTTTGGCTGGGGACCGATCTGGGTTTGTTGCGCACCGATGGTGAACGTGTGGAAATGAAGCTCCCCACAGAGGAGGATGGGGTTCTGTCATTGGGCCCTGGTGGGGATGTGGTGGTGGCCGTTCTTCCAGGCGGCATCATCATGCGATGCACCAAACATGCACTGGATACGGTGATCACGCTGCCGGAATTGGAGAAGACCCCGGTACGCGCGGCGTGCATAGGGCAGGATGGTCATATATGGCTGGGCACATACGGTGCCGGGGTATGGAGCATTCAAAATGGACAGGTAGAAAAATTCGGCATGCCGGAAGGATTACGCGATGAACACATCAACGCCATGGTGCCCTTGCCCAATGGGAATGTGGTAGCGGCCACGGATCAAGGGTTGGCGCTCTGTTCCATGGCTGGCGTGGTGGCTCATTTCGGGGAGGCCGAAGGAGCACCGGATAATTTGGTGGTGGATGTGACCATGGCGGAGGATGGCATGATCTGGGCGGCGACCGACAACGGAGGGGTCTTTCAATGGGATCCAGTGGCCAGGCAACTGCTTTCCAGCATTCCAGCGCCTTCTGGTGGAAGGATCACCAAGATCCGAGTTCATGATGGAAGCCTGTGGATGGGCCTTTCAAATGGGGATATTCTCATGCGGTCCGGCAATGGCGGCAAAAGCATCTATAGAAGGGCCGCAGATCCAGCAGGATCGGGGATCACGTCTTTGCTCATCGACCAGAATGGTGCTTGTTGGTGGTCCAATGGTACCGAGAAGCTGCATCGAGCCGATCCTTCACTGTTGTTCATAGCCGAGCATGAAGGCATGGATCTACGGGAGACCACGGCCATTTGTACCGATCGCAAGGGCCAGATCTGGTTCGCTACTCCCAAAGGCGTTTTCAGTCACTCGGCTGCCTTCTCCGAGGGCGATAGCCTGCAGCGGGCTTCAATGAAGGTGAATGAGCGGACACCCGTGGTGACCATGGCAGCTGCTGCAGATGGTACGATTTGGACAGGGACTTTTGGTGGAGGGGCGGTGGTCCTGCGTCCAAATGGCCTTGAACTTCGCAATTACTCCCGTACCAATACATCCCTGAATGACAATGTGCTGTCGGTGAAGCCGCATGATGGGCAGGTATGGCTGGCCACCTTGGAAGGGCTGGCCGTTCATGGAGAAAAGACAGGCTTGGTCACCTATGATCTGCCCTTTCCCGGTTTCGTACTTGATGTACAACCACTGCAGGATGGATCCGCGCTCGCTGCCACGGATGGACATGGGATCCTACGCTTCCAGCCTGCCATCGGAGCCTGGGATGCGATGGGCAATGGTGAGGGCACTTTCTATGCATTGGCCGCAAGCTCCAGGGGTGGAGCATGGGCCGTGGGACGCGGTACCGGTCTATGGCATACCACCGCCACCGGTATGCGACAGATGTATGCGTATGAAGGAGACCTGGTCGCCGTGGTCCAGCAGGAAGATCGCGTGATCGCCTTTGGTGACCGCAGCGTCCGTGTTTTCGATATGACCACTGGTAGCGTAGTGGATGCGACCTCAAGAACAGGATTGACGGCCATGGAAGGTGGCGCCAATTCGGTAACGCTACACAATGATGGTTCCCTGTGGATCGCAAGCGGCCTTGGCCTGGCCAGGGTCCGGCCGAAGGCATGGCGGTCCACTGAAAAGGTGCCGACCCTGATCACAGATGTACTCGTGGCCGGTGAGCCTGCGGCCGATCCAACTGGGTTGGATCTTCCTTTTGGACACGATCGGATCACCATACGATACACAGGTGTTCATTGGGATGATCCGTCCGCGGTGCGATTCGAGTACCGGCTTCTGGGTCGAGATCAGGGAACGCATTCCACGCGCGACAGGGAAGTATCGTTCACCGATCTGCGGCCAGGCGACTATTCATTCCAGGTACGCGCATTCATTGGCGAGGCCCACGGCGATCCCGAATGGACCACCATAGCGATACACATAGCCACGCCGTTCTGGAGGCGCCCTTGGGTGATCATACTTGCGATCGCAGTGATAGCCTTGGTGCTATACACATGGTTCAAGGCGCGGAATGAGCGTTACCGTGTACGCCAAAAACTGGAACAGGATAAGGTGCGGTCACAATTGGAAGCCTTACGCAGCCAGGTGGATCCACATTTCCTATTCAATAGTTTCAACACGTTGGCCGAATTGATAGAGAGTGACACAGTGAAGGCTGTGGCACATGTGGATCGATTAAGCCAGTTCTTTCGGAACATCCTGCTGATCCGCGACAAGGAACTGATCACGCTGGCTCACGAATTGCGGTTGCTTGAAAATTATTTCGCTCTTGAAAAGGTGCGCTTTGGCGAAGCGATCTCCATGGATCTGAACGTGGATGACGATGCCGCCGATGCGCTGATCGTGCCACTTACGCTGCAAATGCTTGTGGAGAATGCATTGAAGCATAATGTAGCCACGCTGGATCGGCCATTGCGCCTGGTGTTGCGCGCCGGTAAGGGATGGGTGGTGGTAAGCAATCCCCTACGGGCTCGACAGAGCGCTCCCCGATCCACCGGCTTTGGCCTGCAAAGCATACGAAAACGCTACGCCTGGCTGGGCCGGGAGATACAGGTGGTACGCGACGAGCATACATTCGAGGTCCGTATACCACTATTGCGGATCACAAATGAGGGTGCTGATCATCGAGGATGAACCTGCGGCGGTGAACCGCTTGCGAAAGATGCTGTTGGATCTGGATCCGGCCATCGAGTTGCTGGCGGACATCCCTACCGTGGAAGGAGCTGTGGAATGGTTCAAGAAGAACACCCCTCCGGATGTGGCCTTCTTCGATGTGCGTCTGGCAGATGGTGAGAGCTTCGCCATCTTCAAACAGGCGGAGGTGGAGTGTCCGGTGATCTTCACCACGGCCTATGATGAACATGCGCTGCGTGCATTCCGCGTGAACGCTCTGGACTATCTGATGAAACCCATCCGGCGGGAGGAACTTGAGGAGGCCGTAAGGAAGGCGAAGGCGCAAGGCGTGGTCCGGGACCATGGGGACATCATGGAAAGTGGGGAGATGGAGCCTGTGACCAGGATAAAACGATTCCTGATCCGCTACGGCGATCATTTCAAACTGGTGGAGCCCGCCGACATCGCATACATCCACTCGCTTCAAAAGAATACATTCTTACGTACCCGTGAAGGAAGGGACCTGCCGCTGGAAGAAAGTCTGGACAGATTGGAACCTCAATTGGATCCGGAGAAATTCTTCCGGTTGAACAGGCAGTTGCTGGTGAACATCCGAAGCATCAAGGAACTGCTGGCCTACAGCAAGAGCCGCGTGAAGGTGATGCTCGACCCACTCTATGACGATGATGCGATAGTGAGCAGCGAGCGTTCGGCCGAGTTCAAGCGTTGGCTGGCGGGACAATGAGCGCCGGCACGCACCGGCCAAAAATCAATAGCCGGAAGTCCGGTGCGGGACCAGACTTCCGGCTTCCGACTTAAGACTCCTACTCAAGCAAGAACTCCCTCCTCCTTATTGCTACTCACCAGCTTGCTCTGCAGTTCGGTGGGTACCTGCTGGTAGGCGTGGAACGTTTCGGTGTAGGTGCCGCGGCCCTGGGTGAGGCTGCGCAGGGTGGTGCTGTAGCGGTCCAGTTCGGCAAGTGGGGTGTGCGTTTTGATCACTTGATAGCGGCCATCGCTGTCCACGCCGAGTACGATGCTGCGGCGGCCCTGGAGGTCGGTCATCACATCGCCCATCAGGTCGGCGGGTACGCGCACTTCCACCTCCATGATGGGTTCCATGAGCTGCGGTGCGGCGTTGACGAAGGCATCCTTGAAGGCCATCTGTCCGGCGATCTTGAAGCTGATATCGTTGCTGTCCACCGGGTGCATCTTGCCATCGTACACGATCACACGCACGTCGCGGGCGGGGGAGCCGGTGAGTGGGCCGTGCTCCATTTTTTCCATGATGCCCTTGAGGATGCTCGGTAGGAATTTGTTGTCTATGACGCCGCCCACGATGCAGTTGAAGAATTCGAGCACGCCGCCGGTGGGCAATTCATGCAGTTCGCGGCCGCGCAGGCTTACGCCGGTGGGGTCGGGCATGCCTTCGTACCATGGTTCTATGCGCAGGTGCACTTCGGCGAACTGGCCGGCGCCGCCCGTCTGCTTCTTGTGGCGGTACATGGCATCGGCGCTCTTGCGGATGGTCTCGCGGTAGCTGATGCGCGGGCTGCTGAACTCGGCGCCCACCTTATAGTGGTGATCGAGTTTCCACTTGAGGAGGTTGAGGTGCAGCTCGCCCTGCGCGCTGATGATCTGTTCGCCGGTCTCGCGACTGTACTGAAGCATGATGGTGGGATCCTCTTTCTGGATCTCGAGGATGGCGGCGTGCAGCTTTTCCTCCTGCTTGTTGTCGGTGGCCTTGATCACCTGCCGGATGCGCGGTGCGGGGAATTCGATGGGTTGCAATTTCACCGGTTTGCCGGGCGTGTGCAGGGTGTGCGCGGTGGCGGTGTCCTTCAGTTTCA
>JAEZCB010000189.1 GCA_023412755.1 Bacteroidota bacterium | reverse complement strand
CCGATCCATCGCTTTGGCTGGCCCGGATCATCCAGTTCAACCAGCAGCCCAGGTATAACAACTCCCTGAACGCCATTGAGTTGATGGCAGATCTGAACAGGCTGGGAGCAAGCCAGACCGCTTCCCGGGGTGCAAGGGCTTAAGTATTCCACTTTCATCCTCTCCATTTCCCGTTTCATCCGGATCGATGATTCCCTGCGGAGTAGTACCGGTACTTTTGAACTGTGCGATCCACGGCAAAAGAATGGGGGCCATTCCTCAAGAGTCCAAGATGATGAATCACATGGCATCCAGTATGAAGATCTTGGTACCGCTCATCCTGGTGGTCTTCACCAGTGCGTGCAAACATCAACCTGATGTGGTACCGGAACCGCCGATGGGTGGCGGTGGTGGTTTCAATTGCGATTGGCCGGGTTGGTCCGCTCCAGCGGTACCCGTGGTCTGCGATGACAACATTGTATACTATGAGCAGGACGTGCTGCCGATCATCATGCGCAGCTGTGCACTGACAGCACCGAACAACTCCAACCTTACCTGCCACCATTCCGGCCACTCGGATAGCGATCTCAATTTCACTGTTTTCTCAAACTTCCAGGAGGAAGCGAACGATGGAGAAATACATGAAGTGATCCATGAGACCGATCCTGATGATAACGACATGATGCCTCCACCTGGTGAAGAACCGTTGACGCAGGCGGAGATCGATATCATCGATCAATGGATCGCGCAGGGGGCCAACTTCAACAGTTGTGAGGAATGTGATACCACCGCGTACACCTATAGCGGGACGATAGCGCCAATGATCGCACTGCATTGCGCAGGTGGCTGTCATGCAGGTTCCACCCCCGCAGCGGGTTTGAACCTTACCAGCTACAACGTACTCTCGGCCAATGTGGGAAGAGCTTGGTTGGCCATAAGCCATTGTGGACAGATCCCCATGCCCCCCGTTGGGCCTCAGTTGAGCGATTGCAAACTTCAAAAGTTCTACAACTGGATGAATGCCGGTGCTCCCCAGAATTGAAGCTGATGAAACACACCGCATCCATATTTCTGATCCTGGCCATGCAAGGCCTCGGCGGATGCTATTACGACATTGAGGAGGAGTTGTATCCGGTGGATTTCTGTGAAACGGAGAACGTCACCTTCAGTGGTACAATAAAGCCATTGATCCAGACGCGGTGCGCACTACCCGGCCCGTGCCATGGAGGTGGGCAGACACCCAACCTTACCACCGATGATGCCATCAAGCAGGTGGCGGATGGTGGCCGGATAAAAGCCAGGGTAATAGACCATGTGCCCACACCGATGCCACCTACGGGACCGCTTCCTCCCTGCGAGATCCAACAGATACAGGCCTGGCTCAATGCCGGTGCCCCAATAACCAATTGAACCATGCGCATAGGGACCATGATAGCTGTGGGGGCCACCGTAGTAGTGATCGGTGGCATATTCGCCCTGAAAGAGTACAACCGGAAACCAGCTGGTGCCAATGATGGGAATGTGGAGCACCAGGTCTCTGCGCAATCCCTCTTCCAGGATTTTCAAACGGATGAGCAGGCCGCCACGGCGAAGTACGTAGGTGAGAGCGAGCAAGTGATCGAGGTAAGTGGCACCATCCGGGAGATCGATCCCACTGGTGAGGGTATCCAGAATGTGATCTTGGAGACAGGCGATCCAATGGCCGGTGTGGTCTGCGAATTCGATGAGAAAATCCTGCCGGCCACCTGGGAGGCGGGAGATGATGTCACTGTACGAGGCTTTTGCAAAGGCATGTTGATGGACGTGCTTCTGCAGCGCTGCGTGGCGGCCGAGTAATTTGAAACAACGAAAAACAACACGACAATGAGAACTTCAAAGATCATTCTGCTGGCGCTGGCATTCCTGCCGCTGGTGTTGATGGCGCAGGAGCGCTACGGAACGAGAACAGGGTACATCTCTTTCTATTCCTCCACGCCTGTGGAAGACATAGAAGCGCACAACCGGAAGGTCACCAGCGTATGGGATGCCAGCACGGGTGCCATGGAATTCGCCGTGCTCATCAAAGCCTTCGAATTCGAGAAAGCCTTGATGCAGGAGCATTTCAACGAGAACTACATGGAGAGCAACACCCATCCGAAGTCCACATTCAAAGGCACGATGGATGGCTTGACGGCGGATCAGCTGGCCAAGCCAGGTACTTATGATGTGAAGGTGACCGGGGATCTGACGATACACGGGGTAACCAGACCGATATCGGCACCAGGCAAGGTGACCGTTAATGAAGATGGAAGTGTGAAGGCGGTGAGCGAGTTCATCGTAAGGCCGGAAGATCACGATATCAAGATCCCTGGTGTGGTGCGCAAGAACATCGCCGAAGAGATCACCGTGAAGGTGGACATGGATTATAAGAAACTATAGATCCGGCAGGACAGAGCTCCAGTAAGAGGGCCGGATCTTGTTTTCGGGACCAGCACGGGTCAAGCACTGGAGCAATAATGGATGCCGGATAGAGAAGGATCGCCCATCATGCGTGAAGCAGGTTGGGCGATCCTTTCAATAAAGGCACAGTTCGATCGGGAAAAAATAGCTTTAGCACCATGAGGATCTCTTGGAAAACCATTCATCTCGCCATCTTTTACCTCGCCCTGCTGCCGGCCAACGCGCAGGATGATCTGCTCGATCTGCTTGGCGAGGAAGAGACGGAACCAGCCTACACCACGGCCAGTTTCAAGACCACCCGCGTGATCAATGGCCACAGTCTGGAGAATACGGCCCACGGGGTGCTTGACTTCAAGATCGGCCACCGGTTCGGATTCGTTAACGGTGGATTGAACGAATTCTTCGGCCTTGATGGAGCCACAGTGAGATTGGGCCTGGACTATGGCGTCACACCCAGGTTGATGGTAGGCATCGGACGAAGCAGCTTCCAAAAGACCCTGGATGGTTTTGTGAAGTACAAATTCCTGCGCCAGTGTGATGAGGGTTGTGCCATGCCCATAACGCTGGCCGTGGTGGCATCTTCCAGCATGACCACATTGAGGCGGACCGATCTGCCCTGGTATGATCCCGCGCGTACGGACTATTTCTCGCATCGCATGGGCTATTCATTCCAATTGATCGTGGGCCGGAAGTTCAGCGAGAGCTTCACACTCCAGCTAAATCCGGGGATAGTACACCGCAACCTGGTGCCCACGCTGGATGACCCCAACGATGTGTACCATTTCAGTGGTGCTGCACGCATGAAACTCACGCGCAGGGTGGCGATCAACGCGGAGTATTTCTATGTGCTACCGCAGCAACTGCCGCAGATCTACCGCAATTCCTTTTCGCTGGGATTCGATATCGAGACCGGCGGACACGTGTTCCAGTTGCATTTCACCAACAGCACAGCCATGTTCGAGCGTGGTTTCATCACAGAGACCACAGGCAATTGGCTGGATGGAGACATCCATTTCGGCTTCAACATATCCAGGGTATTCACATTGTACGATCCGCGGAAACCTCCTTCCGGATCATGATCCTGGGGCTGGCCGTTCCTTGCGGGCCTGTTTGAGCTGCAGGTATTCCGCCAGGTTCTCCGGTTCAAGGATGCCGATCACCCTTTCATTTTCCACCACCGGCAGAATGGGGTGCTGCCCCATGAGCATGGTCTGGTAACTGGCGTGCGCACCATCAACGGGTGATACCGCCGGTGGAACATGCAATTCCGATTCATCCAATCGGGAAGCGGCCCTACCTGCAGTGACCGCTTGCATAAGATCGTCCCGCTGCAGGATCCCTTTGTATCGGCCATCATCCATCACAAGCAGCACTTTATCGCCACCGGCCAGCAGTTCTTCCACAGCCTGCTGCACGGTCGCTTCACCCGGCAGGGCCCAGAACCGGGTGCGCATCACCTCATGTACGCGAATGCCACGTAGCATGGTCTGCTGCCGCACATTGCGCGCCTCGGCTCCCGCGGCGAAAAAGATGAACACACCGATGAGTGCCAGGAACGGCTGCCCATTCATAAGCCCATAGACGGCGAAACCGATCGCCAGCACGCGCCCCAGTCCTGCTGCGATGCGTGTGGCCTTTTCACGCGGCAACCGCATGCTCAGCAGGGACCGGAAGATCCGGCCGCCATCCATTGGAAAGGCGGGGATCAGGTTGAAGAGGAAGAGTAACAGGTTGGCCCCTACGATGAAGGAAAGCACTTCGGTCCAGGTATCGGCACCCAGCACCGCATCGGAAAGGAAGACCGACAGGCCCATCGCCACGATCACCAGGAAACCGAGCCCGGCGATCACCAGGTTCACCAGCGGCCCGGCCACTGTGATAAGGAATTCCTGCCTCGGCTCCTCGGGCATGCGCTCCAGACTGGCCACACCGCCTATGGGCAGCAGGGTTATATCCCTGGTGGCGATGCCGAAACGTTGTGCGGTGAGCGCGTGGCCGAATTCATGCAACACCACACAAAAGAAGACGATCAATACCAAGCCGATGTGCCCGAGTATCTGCTCCACTGAGTGCCCTTCGGAAAACCCTCCATAGGCTATCCATGCAGGGAGAATGAGGAAGGTCCAATGCACGAACACCCGTATTCCCCGGAAGCGGAACAAGGGGAGTCCTCCCTTCAAAGTGGGAGCGGCCATTACTGTTCGCCTTGCTGCAGCACAAGCATGGGGATATGCGTATGCATGGCCAGTTTGGTCGCTATGCTGCGGTG
The DNA here is from genome assembly GCA_023412755.1 of Bacteroidota bacterium. Lineage (GTDB taxonomy): Bacteria > Bacteroidota > Bacteroidia > Flavobacteriales_F > PHOS-HE28 > PHOS-HE28. Next base: position 5,314 of record JAEZCB010000189.1, on the reverse strand, counting down.
GAAGAGTTGTTCAAAGAGGCCGCGCTGCCGGTGGATCACCACAACGAGATCGGCATCGCTTTGATCGGCAAGGTCATGCAACGCGGTGGTCACATTCTCTCCGCTTATGTAATGATGCGAATGAGGTATGCCACCAAGCAATGTATCATAGACGGAGGCCGAAGAGCCGGTCTCCACCGTGGTATCCTCATTCACCACCCGCACGATCATCACTTCGGCCTGGCTCCACCTGGCGATATCCAGGAGCACCTTCACAGTGCCCTTATCCACCGGGCCGCCGTCGTCTGCCAATACGATCCGTCTGGGTGAGCGGTACCGGGCCTGCTCGGGTACGGCCAGCACCGGCATATCGGTCCTCTTGATCACATCGGCGGTATTGCTCCCCATAAGCACTTCCTTCAGGCCGCTGGCCCCCTGGGTTCCCATCACGACCAACTCCGGTGGTTCCGGATCATCCAGGAAGCGTGCGATCACATTCGGCAAGTCGCCATGCTCGCTGGCCACCCGCAGATCGGCCTTGATGTGTGGGAGCTCCTCCTGGAGCTTGGACATGAAGATGTCGAGTCCTTCGGCGGATTCCTTGGCCAGCAGATCATCGATGCTCCACATGGTGGTGGCAGCACCTCTGGGCAGCATGTAACTGTTCAGGATGGTGAAGACATTGTCCTCGGCACCATATAGTTGAATGGCGAACAAGGCCGCGTTGAGCGAGTTGGTACTGAAATCCGTGGGTATGAGGATATGCGCCATGAAAAGTTGGACAAAGAATGGACTGGACCCTTAATGATGCCCGGTATCGGAAGCGTTCTGCTTGGCCGAATCCACCAGCGCATAACCGGTGAAGAGCAATGCCATGAACACCACGAAGCTGATCAATCCTTTGGTGTTGTTGGCCCTGCCATCCTCATACACCACCTGATCGGTGTTGAGCATGGCCCACCAGAAGGGAAGTGTGAGGGCGGCCAACCAAAGTGCCAGGCCGATCAATTTGCGGATATTCATGGTTTGATGGTTCGCCGGTAAAAGTACAGCTATCGGGCACACTATGGAGTTTGATCTGGGTCAGCTGGTCCACGTTCAGTTGTTGGCCAGGATCTCCAGCTTTCGTGCATCACCGATCAGGATCTCTCGCCCCTGCATCTCAATGAGTCCTTCATCCTTCAGGTCGCTCAGGGTGCGGATCAGCGATTCGGTGGCCGTGCCTACAATGGTGGCCAGATCCTCGCGGCTTATACGCACGCCCAGCTTCTTCGCATCGCCTTCGCTGTACCGGTCGCGGATCCGCAGGATCGCCTGTGCCACCCGCTGCCGCACGGAAGAGTACGCCAGGTCCAGCAGCCGCTCCTCCTTTTCCTTCACATCACGGGTAAGCATCTTTATGAAGCGCATGCTCACATCACGGTCCTTGTACATGAGCGAGAGCATTTCTTCCCGCGGGATCTGGGCCAATTCACAATCCTCCAGGGTCTCGGCGGATTCACCGACACGTCCACCTTCAAGCACACTCATGTACCCAAGGAAATCGCCGGCGCTGTGGAGGCCGGTCACGAATTCCTTGCCATCGTTGTTCATTTTGAAGGTGCGCACCTTCCCTTTATTGATGAAGTAGACCGTGCGCAATTCATCGCCTTCGTGATAGATGGACTCCTTCTTGCCAATGATCTTCACCTTGCGGTCTTTGGAAAGATCGGAAAGGGCGGCGGTGCCCCTGGCGGTCTCCAGCAGGTTGTTGAGGCCGTTGAGGTTCTGCTCGAAACCTTTCCTGAAAAGATCGCTGCGCTTCAGGCGGCCTTCAATGGCATTCAACAGTTCACTCTCCTCAAAGGGCTTTGTGAGGTAATCATCCGCACCGAGCTCCATGCCCTTGCGTACATCGCTGCGTTCGGCCTTCGCGCTTAGGAAGATGAACGGGATCTCAGCAGTGGCCGGATCCCTGCCCAACATGTGCAGCACACCGTAGCCATCAAGTTCCGGCATCATGATGTCACACAATACCAGATCCGGTTTGTGCATACGTGCCTGTTCCACACCACGCTTCCCATTCTCAGCGGTATGCACTTCATAGTTCGCCAATTCCAGGATCTCCGCGGTGTTCTCACGCACGTCGTTATCATCCTCGATCAACAAGATCTTGCGCTTGGACATGATGTTGTGGTAGCTCTACAGTGAAGGTGGTACCCTGCCCGGATACACTGGTGAAACCGATGGTGCCTCCCATCAAGTCCAGATACCGGCGGACAATACTAAGACCCAGACCGGTACCTTGAACAGTGAAGGCGTTACTTGCCCGGAAAAAGCGCTGGAACATGTGCTGCTGGTCCTCTTCGGGAATACCAATGCCTTGGTCTTCAACGGTTATCCGCAGGCGGCCACTTTCCAGATGGGTCAACAACCGAATGGGCTTGTTCTCCGGACTGTACTTGATGGCGTTGCTCACCAGATTGCTCATGATGTTGGTGAGCATGCCCCTGTCATGATGTACCATGCGATCGGGACCGGAATGATCGTACTGGATCTCCTGCCCGCGCTTGGCAATGGAGCGGAGCTCTTCGATCAGTTCTATGGAGAGATGCACCACGTCCACACCTGAAGGGGTGATGGTCACCAGACCCTGCTCCAGCTTCTCCAGCGAAAGGAAGTCGTTGAGCATGGAGGTGAGTTCACGCACCTTGGTACGTATCCGGGTGATGTGTTTCTCGATCTTCTCCTTTTCCGCTCCATCGGTGTAGCGGGTTATTAGATCCACCGAGCTCATGATGGTCGTGAGCGGCGTGCGGAATTCATGCGAGGCCATGCTCACGAAGCGGCTCTTCAAGGCATTGAGTTCCTTTTCCACCTCAAGGGCCTCACGCACGTTCTTTTCAGCCTCCCGCAGTTCGGAAGTGCGTTTTTCCACCCGTTCCTCTAATTCCGTATTGGCCCGGTAGAGTTCCTGCTCGGCGCTCCTGCGCTGCGTTATGTCCGTCACCAGTCCCATGGTATAACGCTCACCCTCCACCTCGAAGTTGTTCAGGCTCACCTCCACAGGAAATGTACTTCCATCCTTGCGTTGGCCCAATAGGTCCATGCCTATGCCCATGGGGCGTTGTGCCGGATGCTCATGGTAATGCTGGCGCTGCTTCTGATGCCGGTGCCGGATCGGCATTGGAATAAGGATCTCCACCGGCTGGCCCAGCAGTTCATTCTCGGTATAGCCGAAAAGTTCACGGAGCCGTGGGTTCTGCAGACGGATCTTGCCCGTGCTGTCCACTACCACCAACCCTTCCGCTGCGGCGGAAAAGAGCATCGCGTAGATCTTGGTAAGGTGCTCCGGCGAAAAGGAGGATCCCATGCGCCGGCCGAAGATAGGAGTGGAGACCTAAAGGATGATCAGCAGGTCGATCTCCGGATGGTCGCTCCTTTTGTCAGGCGCGTTCCTCATACACCTTCCACTTAAGCAGCGGCTTGGCATATAGATTAAGGGTGGCCACACGATCTCCACTGGCGTTGGTGTAACGGTGGATGCTGTGGCCATGGGCCAGATGGGAGAATGACCCTTTCTCCAATGTGGAACTTTGCATCAGCACCAGTTCCCCCTTCTCATTGAGTGTGAATCGTTCCTCTATGATGGAACCTTCTACAGGGTGCACCCAGGCTTCTTCCGTATCATAATCATGAATGCTGGTACGCTGCCCTGGTTCGTAGCATATCAAGAGCAATTCGAAATCCTCTGTGCGGGCCAGGCAGGTACGGGTGTAATGCTTCTCGTTCCAGCGGCAGAGATTGGCGAATTCCTCACAGGGTATGTCCACCCGGCGGAGGATGTTGAGATAGCCTTCTTCACCCGGTCCCGACCTCAAAGCCTGCACCAGTTCATTCAAGGTTCTGATGGTGGGCATGGCAGGAGAGGGGCCTTTTCCGGTGGTTTGCACAGCACTAAAGGCCAATGGCGAAGGTGAGGAACCTGCACCTGCCATCACATGACGATCGTCATGGAGATACATGATCCGGCGCTTCTGTGATCCCACTTCACAAAGATCCCCCGCTCGGCGAGGCAGGAGTATGATGATCCTCAGGTGGTTCAACTGATAGTTGTCAGGAAAGACTTTTCCGAGCAACCTTTGGTGTTGACCACCTGTCAATCATATACAATGGCAATGCTCCGAACCTACTTGATCGCTGTAGCGGTCCTTACTACGGCAATGCTTCCCGCCCAGCAGGTGGATTGGCTCCAGAGTGATCCGGTGGTCTGGTCATTGAATCCTTCCATGCCGGAACACACCATCGCTTCTGCCCCCGGGTACCTCGTGGCCATGCGAACGGAGCAGGTGAGCATAGGTGGATCGCTGGATGTGTTCGGTACCGTGGTTTTGGAACGATCGGATCCGGTTTCGGGCACATCGCTTTGGGGCTGCCTCATCGGTGATTCGGTCTCTGTGGCCGCAGCCGTTGTGGATGCCAACGGCATGGCCTACTTCGCCGGACAGTTCAAGGAGGACCAGTTGGAGATCTGCGATGGCACCACGCTTCCATACGTTGGCAACGCGATCGATGAGAATGCCTTTTTGATCGCGTGGGATCTGGAGGCCAATGAGATGCTTTGGGTGAAGAATATGACCGCTGAAGTGGGTGGCTGGCATAGAGCGGCGGCTCTGGCGATCGGTCCGGATGGCGCTATTTGGTATGCGCTTTCGGATTTTTTCGAGGGAGTGATCTTTCAGCTGGATGCCGGAGGAAATATCCTCGATACCCGCGTGGTCGGCAATGCGAAGACCATAGGCGCCATCTCATTCGATCCATGGGGTGGAATGTATGTGAGCGGTGGCACGGACAATAGCGGAGTGACCTTTTCAGGCAATACATATCCCTCCAGCTTCGACTACGCGATGTACGTACTGCGATACGCACCGGATGGTAGTGCCGGCTTTGTGGAGTATGCGCAGGATATCACTTTCCAGGAACCGCGTGTGGTGGCAACGGATGATGGCCATGCATACCTGGCAGGTAACGTCTTCAATGCCACAGTTTGGGGCGGCTTTCCCGTGAATGGCGCAGATTGGGTGAATGCGGTCTTCATCGCAAAACTCGACAGTACCGGCACGTTCCATTGGCTCGTGGAAAGCGATCCCCCAAGCGGATCGCTTCTGGGTGATGTGGAAGCAGCGAAAGGTCCATGTATCGCGATCGACCAGAACAACAATGTGTATTTCACCGGCACCTTGCGCGGACAAGTGGATTGGGGCAGTGGTGTGGTAAGTGATGGGCTCACCACCGGAACGCGTACCCTGACCGTAGTGGCCTTCAATGCGGAAGGTGGCCCGCAATGGACCCGTAC
>JAEZCB010000183.1 GCA_023412755.1 Bacteroidota bacterium | reverse complement strand
GTGTTCACATACCGATCCGCTTCCACACGTTCCGGAGGCACATCGATGGACGTAGCGCCCCACTTATCGAATCCGAGGAAGTCAAAATAAGTGGGATCGGTCATGCGCACTTTGTTCCGTTCCATCTCCCTTAGATAGTAGGAAGGCCTAAGCGTGCGCATATAGGCTTCCACATCCGTCCAATCGTGGATGTAGTTCCGGAACTTGATGGTATCGGCATCATACCTGTCCTTGAAATTCATCCAATCCTCCATGTTGCTGGTGAGGATCACCGTATGTGGGCGGAGGGTGTTGATGAACATCGCTGTAAGCTTGGCCGTTTGGTGTATGCGCGTGCTCCATGAGCCGGTGTTCACGTAATTGCTGTCACCGAAATACGCTACCACGGTTCGCGAATGCATGTTGTTCAATGACATGCTCGACCCCACGGCCAGGTAGTTCACTTTCCCATCCGGGTTATGTGGCACCTTTCCTTCGTGGATCCTTTTCACATGCAGCAATTGCTCATTCAAGCTGATGTTGGTTGTAAGCCTTGGTGCCGGGAAGTAGGCCCAATAAAGCCAGCAGTATCCTGCCAGCAGGGCGGATATGACCAGAATGAAAATGAAGGCGTGTTTGAGGAACGAGCGCATCAGAATTGGAAGTAGATGAAGGTCTCGTTCGTATCCGGTGCGAATAGGATGATGCCCATGCAGATGCACAGGTAGCCGGCCCACCGTACAGGCCTTGGCCAAGGGCCCTCATATTCCAGGCCGTGTTGCTTCTCACGCTGTATCCATTCCACTAAAAGCATAAAGGCGATGCTCAGGAAGATCACCGTACGTAAACCGGGCATGGTGGGCGGTGGTTTGCGGAACAAAGAAGAAGAAAAGATCTCGCCGAAAACGGTGAAAGCTGTTTCAATGGAAGGCGATCGGAAGAATACCCAGGTCATGCACACAAGAAAGAACGTTAGGCCCATGCGCCAAAGTTCACTCCACGTTGGCAGCCAGCGCCCAGGGGCCAGGGGGCCGGTGTTGCCCTTGTGGGTATCCGTAAGTATGAGTGGCAGGAAAAGAAGACCATTCATGGCGCCCCATGCCACGAAGGTCCAGTTGGCACCATGCCAGAGGCCACTCACCACGAATATGATCATCACGTTGCGCGCCACGAAGTACTTGCTGCCTTTGCTCCCACCGAGCGGTATGTACAGGTAATCACGGAACCACGTGGAGAGGCTGATGTGCCAGCGCCGCCAGAATTCACCAATGTCGCGGGAGAAATAGGGATAGGCGAAGTTGCGCATGAGGCTGATGTTGAACAGCCTGGCCGTGCCAATGGCTATATCCGAGTAACCGCTGAAATCCGCATAGATCTGGAAGGCGAAGAGCAGGACGCCCACCAGTAAGGCACTGCCGTAATGGTTGGCCTCGCTGCCGAAGATCTGATCCACATAGAAGGCACAATTGTCCGCGACAACGATCTTCTTGAACAGCCCCCAAAGGATCTGCCGCATACCATCGCGTGCCGCGACCTCATTGAAGGTACGCCGCACATGGAACTGCGGAAGGAGTTGCCGTCCTCTTTCAATAGGTCCTGCCACCAACTGCGGAAAGAAAAGGATGTACGCACCGAATGCCACAGCATCACGGGTGGCCTTCATTTGTCCACGGTACACATCGATGGTGTAGCTCATGGTCTGGAACGTGTAAAAGCTTATGCCCACCGGTAGCACTATATTCAATGTGCTGGAATTGATGGGATTCCCAAAGAGTGTGAAGCTGTCGGTGAAGCTGGTGATGAAGAAGTCGAAGTACTTGAAGAAGCCCAACAGCCCCAGGTTCACTATCATGCTAGCGGCCAACAGTACTTTTTGGCGTCGCTTGGAGTTCGTTCCCTCGATGCCAATGGCCGCGAGATAGTCCACGATGGCGCTGATGAACACCAAGCCTAGAAAGCGCCAGTCCCACCAGCCGTAGAAGACCATGCTGGCCAGCAGAATAAATGCGTTCTGCCGGCGATGATCACGGCTGAAAACGCCCCAGTACAGAAGGAACACCAGCGGCAGGAAGAGCGCGAACTCGACGGAATTGAATAGCACGAACGGATCGGTTGTAAAGGCGGGCCACCGCCGGAACGCGAAGTTCGCAGATAAGTATAGGGCCGTGGAGGCGGGGCATGGTCACATTATACACAGGGCATGGAGTATAGCGTTTTGGCAGGCGAGCGGGATCTGTTGATGGATCATCCATTCAATGAAAAAGGGGCCGTCTCTGAAGAGGCGGCCCCTTTCTGCATTCCTAAGGATCATTCCTTCGCGAACACACCCACGAATGTGCCGTTCGTGATGGTGCGTGTGGAAGTACCGTAAAGCTTGCAATTGAATGTCGCCCGCACCTTCACCTTCGGAATGCCGGAACCATCGTCATAGGGTATCACATCGGTTATAGTGAAGTCGCTTTCGGCAGGTTGAACGCCAAAGCCACTGGCGGAGATCATGCCTCCCGCCGGTAGGGAGATCTCCACCCCTTCGCTATTGGTGGTGGAGATGAATGGTTTGCTGCCAGGGGTGAAGAAGTCGAAGAACTCCTGGTCCGTTGGTGCACTGCCGCTGTAGCTCAAACCGCCCAGGGTGATCTCCGCCTTGATCTCATCCTCACTATTGTTGAAGAAGAAGGAGCGGTAACTGGTGGGGTTGGCCCATGCAGACCATGCGGTCAAATTCTCAATGCCATTCGCGCCATCGCTGAATTGGGCAGGCGTGCCATCGATCTCCGCGTAGAATACAGGGGCGCTTTCAATGGTGAAAGAAGGCGGTGCCGGTGGGCCGGGATCGGGCGTGGCGGGTGCGGGATCCTCCTTCTTTTTGCAAGCAGCGATCAGTAGAGTGCCGGCAAAGAGGATGGAAAGCTGTTTCAGGTGCATGGCTGTTTTCGTAGAAGATGGAAAGATAATAGATCCATTCACCATATCATAAAAGCGAACCATTATCTCAATATTTAATGAAATGCCCCGTAATGATCTTATTGCCTTGCACCATGCGTAGAAAATATGGACCGTTGGCTGATCCTGATAATTGCAGTTCAAGCTGTTGCAGGCCAGTTGACACGCTTTGCTCCATTACCAGAGACCCTAATGGATCGAACACCGTGAGATACCCAGGCACAGATGGTTCCTTGAACTGAATGACCAGTAGATCATTTGCTGGATTGGGAAATAGCTGGATCTGCGGTTTGCTCTCCACCTCCTGCACAACCACACCATTATCCCAAGGTGCCAACTTTACCACCCAAACATCGCTCATGCCATGATTATCAGTGAGATCACCATCGGTAGAGGAGCTTTCACCTACGAAGACCAGGCCGCCATCTGGGGTGAGAATTGAGGAATGAACTATATCGTGGTCACTTCCTCCGTAAGTCTTTCCCCATACGAGTGAGAGCTCCGGATCCAACTGCAAGATCCAAGCATCAGTTCCTCCGTGGTTGAAAGAAACATCGCCATCGGTAGAAGCGGTATTGCCAATGAGTAATAAATGATCGTTTGGAAGGAGTATCGCATCTTCAACCGAACTACCGATCGACCCCCCAAAACATGCCCGCTCTATTACTTGCCCTTGAGCATCAAGACGCATAACCCAGCATACATCGGTATTATACGGATTGCAATCGACCAACGCTGTTGTGGAGCGGGAGTAACCAGCAGCC
>JAEZCB010000171.1 GCA_023412755.1 Bacteroidota bacterium | reverse complement strand
CATCTAATGAGAGCGGCCGAAAGTAATGTTCAGATACGCATGCCAACGCCTCACGCTGGATTTTGCTCCCTCTGGAAGGACACTCCCATAACGCTATCCTGGACAAGGTCTGGAACAGACCCGATGATCTGGATGGAGCAGCGGAAAGCCGGCCGTTGAACTTCGTGGTGAGCCGTACAGCTCGCTTCCAGTGCGCTTTTCAGACTGTTCCATGCTGGGATGTTCGGAGCCAAGGGGGTTGCAGAAGGGCAGCAGGCCAAAAGGCTTATGGATAATGAAGGGGCGGCCGATATTCTTTTACATTTTTTTACGATCGTATGGAAGTTGTCCCGATATTTGCCGGAAACTTACCAACCTCGTAATGTTAGCACTTCGATCCATGTGTCTGGTAGCGGTCACTGCGCTATCGGTACTCCCTGATCCGTTTGCCAAGGAGAAGATCACATTCTCCAGCCAGTATAATGTAGAGCTAGGCAAACCATATCCGGTCATTGACGGGAGGAAGTGGTATTTGAGGGCCGATGAGGGCGTGCTCTGTGTGAAGGAGCAGAAAGGCCGCTGGTTCATCCAAAAGCTATCCGCGCAAACCCTTACGCAAAGTTCGAGGAAAGAGTATGCCGATATGCCAAAGGATCTGGTAGTGGAGTACATCGGTTACTTTGGAGACAAGCTCATGTTCTTCTATTCGCTTTGGGATAAGAAGAACGAGCGGGAACAGCTTTTCTACCGTGAGATCGATCCCGTTGCGGGCACCTTCATGGGCAAGGCCACTAAGCTGCTGTCGATCAACGGCAAAGTGACCGGTTCCATGATGATGAGCGGATTCTACCGGTTCCAGGTAACGGACAAATTCGACATCCTGTTCAGTGAAGATGGCAAGCGCATGCTGGTCCAGTATGATAAGAAGTTGGACCGCAAAGAACGCAAGGAGGCCGCCGAAGCACCCAAGGTGTTGAGCATGGCTGTCTATGGGTCTTCCATGGAGTTGGAGTGGAAGCAGGACGTGAAGATGCCCTACAATACCGATAAAATGGCCATCAAGGACTTCCTTATCGATAACAAGGGGGATCTGTGCCTGGTCGCTTCGGTGTACCATGGCAGTGCTACGAAAGCCAAGGATCGTGAGGATTTTGAATATGCTTATGAGTTCATCCGCGGCTCGGGCGGCGGCGAATGGGATATCACCAAGCTTGATCTACAACCCAAGGGGCTTCGCAGCATGACCTTGTTCGAGGACAAGACCGGCACCCTGCGCGCCGCAGGTTACTACAGCAACGATCGGAAAAGGAGCACTGTGGATGGCTTGTTCGTGAGCGGATTCAACTCAAGCGACGAGATGGTGAACACCGGTTTCTATGAGATCCCGAACGAGATCATCAACATGTACACCCGTGCCAAAGAGGTGAAGAAGAATGAGAAACAGGAGGCCAAAGGCGAAGATATCGGCTTCAACCATCTTACCTTGAGTGGTATCATCCAGGATGATGATGGTGAGATCCTCCTGATCGGAGAGAAGCAGTATATCACTGTGGAATGTACCACCGATAGCAGAGGGAATACCCGTTGCTACAATGTTTACCATGCGGATGACCTGCTCGTTTCCCAGTTGGGCGCGAACGGCCAGTTGAAATGGATGCAGCGTATTCCCAAGCGGGTGGCCAGCCGTGCTCCAGTTGCCAATACGTACAGGTACGTCTACAGCAACGGCATGCACCACTTCATCCGTTTCGATGTGGATCGGAATGTTGCCCTGGCAAAGGACGATACCCCGACCACCAAAGGGGAAGGCATCATCATGGTGGACAGGATCGATGAGGCCACTGGTAATGTGGAGCGTGAAGCTGTCTGCGACGTGAATGAAGTAGGTGGCATAAAGTTGTATCAGCTTGGATTGAACCGCCTGATCCGCGTAGGCGACAATGAACTTGTGATGGAAGCCTACAAGAAGTCCAAAGAGGATGTGCTTGTGAGGATCCAGGTAAAAGACTGATCTCCATCCGAAGGATCGGACAAAGGGGCTGTCTCGCTTGGAGACGGCCCCTTTCATTTTATGGCAGCGCCGGGAGGCCGTTCGGTCACAATGTGGCGAAGGCGGCTGCGCCTAGAATACCCGCATCGTCCTCGTGAAGGTCGCTTATCCGCAGATCGATACGGCCTTGATGAACTGCCATCATGGATGTACCCAAATACTTCTGGAGAGGCTTCATCAGCAGATCACCACTGCGCGCGATGCCGCCAAATAGGATCATCCGTTGCGGAGCAGTGATGGCGATCGCGTTGGAAAGGCCGATGGCCAGCCACCGGGCTGTGCGTACAAAAGCCTGTATGGCACGTTCATCACCAGCGTGGGCCACTTCGGCGATGGGCTTCACACCAGGCTTCGCCAGCACAAGGGGATCCCCACCCAATTCCGCATAAGTCATGCGGATCCCGCTTATGTTCACATAGGTCTCAAGGCATCCGTTCCTGCCACAACCACACTTCCGCCCATCCGGCACCAGGATGATGTGCCCGAGCTCGCCGGCGTTCCCGAATGGGCCGATCAACAGACGGCCATCAATGATGAACCCGCCTCCGAGACCTGTACCAAGAGTCACCACGATCAGATCTGTAAGCTCCCGGCCGCCCCCATATCGCCATTCACCCAAGGCGGCCGCATTCGCATCGTTGCCCAGCACACAAGGAACTCCGAGCCGCTCTTCCAGCATACGCGCCAGTGGGACCGTACCCTTCCATGAAAGATTCGCCGCCATCTCGATCGCACCGGAATGCTGATTGCCGTTCGGTGCGCCCACCCCAATGGCTGTGAAAGGCTTCCTGCCGTCACAAAGTTTCTTCGCTTCGTTGGTGATGGCATCAGCAAAGGCATGCTCATCCGCATGGCCTGTGGTCTTGATACGCGCCCTGCATATCACCGCTCCATTCTCCACCAGACCAAGTTTTGTGCTCGTACCGCCGATATCGATGCCCAGGATCATGCTTACAAAGTTGGCCCACATCAATTGATCCAGCTTCTTTCCCTGGCCATACCGGTTCCACCACTTCCAGTTCATGGCCTATTGGGGGT
>JAEZCB010000165.1 GCA_023412755.1 Bacteroidota bacterium | reverse complement strand
GGCTGCTTCACACTGGTGCTGATCACGTTGATGATGCGCCCATCACGCCGCTCCTTCATGCCCGGCACCACCGCGCGTACCAACGTCTGGAAACACAGCAGATGCTGCCGGAAGGCATCCTCGAAATCCTGCACGGTGGCCTCATGAGCAAGGCCCGGTGGAGGACCACCGGTATTGTTCACAAGGATCTGCACCGGCTCCTCCAAGCCATTGGCGAGCGCGCTGGCCAGTGCGATGGTATCACGCATATCGGCCACAAGGATCCGGTGCTGTTGCCCATTCGCAGTGGGTAGCGCATTCTTCACCCGTTCGAGCTTCTCGGCATCGCGCGCAAGGAGCAGCACATTCGCACCCAGGCGTGCCATCACTTCCGCAGTTGCCCTGCCGATGCCCTGTGTGCTGCCACATATAAGGGCTGTTCTGCCGTTCAACCGGATATCCATGGGTGCCAAATGTATCCATTGCCATCTCTGATGCATCAATTGGCACGGCATGCACCCCCTGGAGCACCCTTAACTTTAGAGGACGAACGGACATCCAATGATCTTGATCCATGAGAAGATACATGACCAATAAGACAATAGCTGGCCTATTCACACTTCTTCCACTCCTATCGGCATCCGCCCAGGATCCCATACATGCTCGAGGCGACGCACCACCCAATGATGAATGCACGGGTGCTGTGGAACAAGCTCTCGCCCTGGAGGATATGATCACTTTCTCCGGTGACAATACGGGAGCCAATGAGTTGGAAGGAACACCCTTCGTGGTGGTGTGGGAAGCATTCACCCTGGATGAGTGTGCCAACATCACCATACATCACTGCAATGATGGGTTCGTATACCAGACATTCCTGAACACCATGACCAACAACTGTCCGGATGTATTTGAAGGGCAATTGACCGCCACCACGATCGAAGAATGTACCCTGGTGTTCCAGGATGTATCACCTGGCACCTGGTATGTTCCGGTGCTCGTGGATGAGGACCAGACGCCGGTGGGTGAATACATGTTCAGTATAAGCGCCACATCGTGCATACCTCCATACTGCACGGCCGAGGGATCTTCCCAGGCCACCACGGGCAGCATCAATGGCATCATGCTCCCGGGCTTTGAGTTCTCCGGCGCGTCCACCGCCATGGGTCATATGGACCATTTGGAGGGATCCGCCATTCTGGGGACCGGTCAATCACATGGGATCATGGTCTCGCTTGAAGCACCGGCTCCCGAAGATGCAAGTGATTCGGTGGTGGTACTGATATGGATCGACCTTGATCAGGATGGCGATCTGAATGGGCCCGGTGAACTTGTATTCATCGGGATCGAAAGCGATGATGAGGGGAATTTCAGTGGCGACATCGCCATACCCCAAAGCGCCATGCTGGGGCAGACGCGAATGCGCATAAGGCTGCACGATGTGCACGACGGGAGTGCATATCCGAATGAACCCAATGTGACACCATGCGGCACCAGCACCTATGGCCAGGTACACGATCTAATGGTGGACATCCTGCTTGGAACCGCGATCGAGGAAGAAGACCGGTATGCGATGACCATCTTCCCGAATCCGGCCACGGACATGCTCTGGGTGCGTGGAACGGAAGGCACGGCATATCTGCAGGTCCTGGACGCCACTGGCAGGATGGTGCATGATGTGGTGGTGAATGCCATGGCCCCTGGAAACTCCCTGCTCCTCCTGCCTTCTCACCTTTCCAACGGCCGTTACCTATTACGCTGCACAGGTGAAACGGGAACGGCCGTATCATCATTCATCATCACCGGGCATTAGGTTAGGGGGAGCAATGTGGATAACCTCTGCCGGCCACGGTTCCGCAAAGCTGCCCGGGTGCGGAAATTTGTCCCTGCGGTAATAGAACTTAGAAACCTGTCATGAAGCATACTCTACTGAAACTAGCCACCGTGGCGGCCATGATCACCGGCCCTGCCGCAATGGCGCAACCACCTAACAACAACTGCTGGGAAGCCGAGGTATCGCTCCTTACCGTGGATGAGCCTGTTGTACGCAATGGCAATAACGAAGGGGCCACCGATGACCTGAATATCGGTGTGGCACAGGTCTGGGAAGCATTCACTGTTACAGAGTGTGTGGACCTCACTGTTGCCTATTGCGGAACGGATCCGGTGTTCGAAGCGGCACATCTGGACCTGTATGTGGAGTGCGGAATGGGCGGGTACAACAACCGTGTGAGGCATCCTGGTACGGGCATCGATCAATTCGCCTGTGGTGATGACAACTTCACCATACCCTATTTCCAGATCCCCCCTGGCACCTACTATGTGTTGGTGCAGGCCGGGCCTGGTTCCATCGGCGACTACACCCTCACCCTCACTGCCACGCCCTGTGCGGCCACGCCGCCGGACAATGACGAATGTGCGGGCGCGATCACCCTGGTACCGAACACCACCTGCGTGACCTATTCAGCGGATGTGGATGGCGCACCAGCTGGCACTTCCCTGCCAGCCATCACCTGTGCGGGTTTCACGGGAGATGCGAGCGATGACGTATGGTTCAAATTCGTTGCCACGGCCGAAGACCATACGATCATTGTTTCACCCAGTGCGCAATTCGATGCCACAGTGGATCTGCGTGCCGGTACCTGTGGAAGCACCGCGACCATAGGCTGCTCGGAGATCGGTGGCTCCGGAGGCGCGGAGACCTTGAATGCTGCGGGCCTTACCATTGGTGAGACATATTATGTACGTGTAAATGATTGGTGGAGCGGGCTGCCGATCACCACCACTTTCGATATCTGCATTATCGGGCCTGCACCCGATGTATGCGAAGCTTTCTCCGGAACACTCGAAGCCACTTCCACGCAAGTATGCCTGGAAGATGGTGAAGCCTCCTTGACGGCCACACCCGCCGGCGATGCCGTAGTACCCGATGGTTTCTCCACGATATACGTGCTCACCGCTGGTGAGGATCTGGTGATCCAGGCGGTCGCAGTGGACGCCGATTTCATGGTGACAATGCCTGGCACCTACACCATCCACACGCTGGTATACGATGAGACCACGCTCGACCTGAGCACCGTGGAGCCTGGCGTGACCACCGGAGCCGATGTGCTCGCGTTATTGGAACAGGGTGGTGGCGACATCTGCGGCCACCTGGATGTGACGGGTGCTGAATTCATGGTGGAGGAATGCATCGATTGCGATGCCTTCTCCGGAACACTTGAAGCCACGTCCACCAATGTATGCCTGCTGGATGGTGAAGCATCCCTGATCGCCACGCCCACCGGTAATGCAGTGGTACCTGATGGATACTCGGTGATCTATGTGCTCACCGCTGGCGAGGATCTGGTGATCCAGGCGGTAGGTGTGGATCCCGACTTCATGGTGACAATGCCTGGCACCTACACCATCCACACGCTGGTATACGATGAGACCACGCTCGACCTGAGCACCGTGGAGCCTGGCGTGACCACCGGAGCCGATGTGCTCAGCTTGCTCATTCAAGGTGGCGGCGAGATCTGCGGCCATCTGGATGTGGCAGGGGCACCATTCACCGTAGTGGAATGTGTGGCCTGTGACGCCTACTCAGGCACGTTGGAGATCATTTCCTCACAGGTTTGCCTACTCGATGGTGAAGCCTCCTTGATGGCCACTCCAGCCGGTGATGCCATTGTACCTGATGGATATTCCTTGGTCCATGTGCTCACCGCTGGTGAGGATCTGGTGATCCAGGCGGTAGGAGAAGAGGCTGATTTCATGGTGACCATGCCAGGCACATACACCATCCACACATTGGTGTATGATGAGACCACACTGGACCTTAGCATTGTGGAACCCGGCGTCACCACTGGCCTGGATGTCCTGAGCATGCTACAACAAGGTGGAGGCGTATTATGCGGACATCTCGATGTGACCGGAGCGGCATTCACAGTGGTGGAATGCGAACCTTGCGATGCGGAAGCAGGTACACTGGACGCGGTACTGGCCGAACTTTGTTTGCTTGATGGCAGCGCCACCATGGAAGCCATAGAGGGTGAAGCCGCAATGATACCCGACGGATACGAGCAGGTCTTCGTACTTACACAAGGCATCAACAACGTCATCATCTCGGTGAGTCTCACGCCGGTGTTCGAGGCAGGTTCGCCTGGCCTTTACACCATGCATTCCCTGGTCTTCGACCCCACCACCCTCAATCTGGCCTCCATCGAACTGGGTGTTACCACCGCGGCAGAACTCAACATGCTCCTTCAGCAGGGCGGTGGCGTGATCTGTGCCGCGCTGGACCTGGCTGGTGCCGTGTTCACCGTGGAGGATTGCACTCCAGCGAACAACGATTGCTCCGTGGCTCAACCGTTGAATGTGCATACCATTGGTGAGTGTGCCGGTAACGAGATCGAAGGCACCACGATCTTCGCAGGCTTCAGCGGGATCGAACCGGATTGCGATCCTTCCGACAACGGCTATGCCGATGTCTGGTACATCTTCAATTCCGGCGATAACGATCAGATCTTCATTGATGTGGTGCCCGGTTCCATCACCAGCTGGGGCGTAGCGGTCTATTCTGATTGCGCAGGCACCGACCTCATCCATTGCGTGGCAGAACCCGATGGTCCTGTGATCGTGAACACCATGCCGGATACCGATCACCTGATCATGGTGTACACCAATTTGCAAAGCGGCCAGACCGGTGATTTCAGCATCTGCCTAACGGCGAATGAGGCGGTGAACTTCTGCCTCGGCGGCACCGTTACCACGAACATGGGCGAAGATCAGGTGCTCTTTTGCAGCAATGCTCCCGCAGGTCCCATCACATTCGTGAGTGCAGGGGTCGCGGCCCAGAATTACACTTACATCCTGACCGATGATCAGGATATGATCATTGACCAGCTCACTGGCAACACCATGGACTTCACCGATGCACCGCTCGGAACCTATCGTGTGTACGGTGTTTCGTTCAATGGATCCCTGCAGAACCTCACACCCGGCGAACCATTGAGTGGTCTTGAGGCCAGTGGGGATTGCATCTCCATCAGCAGCAGCCATGTCACCATCGTGGTAGAGATCTGCAACAGCATAGCATCCATGGCCGGCCTGGATTGGAGCGTGTACCCCAACCCTACCCGGGGCGAGCTCAACATCTCCTACACCGGTGCCACCGCCGATATGATCATTGAACTGCATGATCTATCCGGCCGCCTGTTGCATACCGAACGCCTGCGCATGAACAACGGTGAGCGCCACCCAATGCAAGTGGCTGGCTTGCTGGCACCGGGCATGTACACCATTACCCTGCAGGCGGATGGCAGCCGTTCCAGCCAGCGCATCATCGTGGAATAAGCGGAACCATTCTCAACGAAGAAGGCGGAGCGTAACACTCCGCCTTCTTCGTTCCATGCCCTCACCTGCTACCTTTAAGCCCATCATATCCAATACCCATACGCTCATGAGCATACGCAGACCCTTCAACCTGCAGCAATGGATAAAGGACAACCGCGAGATCCTGAAACCACCGGTGGGCAACAAGAACCTGTATGCCGATGCGGGCGACCATATAGTGATGGTGGTGGGCGGCCCCAATGCGCGCAAGGATTACCACTGGAATGAGACCGAGGAATTGTTCTATCAGCTCGAAGGCGATATCGAAGTAGGCATCCAGGAGGATGGCAAGGCCGTGACCATCCCGATCAAACAAGGCGAAATGTTCCTGCTGCCGGCAAGGGTGCCGCATCAACCACGGCGTGGGCCGAACACGGTGGGCCTTGTGATCGAGGTGAAGCGTGACGACAAGGAGATGGAGGATGGGTTGCAGTGGTACTGCGAGAATTGCAACAACATGCTGCATGAATACCGCTTCGTACTGCACAACATCGAAAAAGATTTCCTACCCCGATTCAGGGAGTTCTATTCAAGTGAAGAATTGCGCACCTGCGATAAATGCGGTCAGGTGATGGAAGCGGATCCCCGATTCGTGTAGGCCAATGATCCCCATGAAGACCGAATGTGACCTGCCGGAAAGCCGGCTTGTGGCGCAAACCCTGTAGACAACGCTATACTGAAGCCGGAGACCCGAATGGCCGAGCTGTTCACGATAGACATCCATACGCACATTCTGCCTGAGCATATCCCGGACTTCGGGACCAAGTATGGTTATCGTGGCTTCATACACCTGGACCACCACAAGCCGGGGTGCGCCCGTATGATGAAGGACGACAAGTTCTTCCGTGAGGTCTGTTCAAACGTCTGGGATCCGCGTGTGCGCATGGAGGAGTGCGATCAGCACCATGTGCATGTGCAGGTATTGAGCACCGTGCCCGTGATGTTCAGCTACTGGGCGCGTCCACACGATACGCTGGACCTGTCCAAATTCCTCAATGATCACATCGCGGATATCGTACACCGCCATCCAAAACGCTTCACCGGTCTGGGCACCATACCCATGCAGGATCCGGAACTGGCCGTCCGCGAACTGGAGCGTTGTAAGAAGATCGGCTTGATCGGTGTACAGATCGGCACGCATGTCAATGGCACCAATCTGGGTGAGCCGCGCCTCTTCAGCATCTTCCAGGCTTGCCAGGAATTGGGAATGGCGGTGTTCGTCCATCCCTGGGACATGATGGGTGCCGACCGTTTCGATAAATATTGGATGCCCTGGCTGGTTGGCATGCCGGCGGAGACCACCACCGCCATCACCTCCATGATCTTCAGCGGGGTGCTGGAGCGGCTACCCAACCTGCGCGTGGCCTTCGCCCATGGGGGCGGTTCCTTTCCGGCAACCATTGGCCGCATACAGCATGGATTCGAAGTGCGTCCGGACCTGTGTGCGGTGGATAACAACGTGGATCCCCGCTCCTACCTGGGCCGCTTCTGGATCGACTCATTGGTGCATGATCCGGCCATGCTCCAATTGGTGGTGGATCAGATGGGCGCGGATAAGGTGGCCATGGGAACGGACTATCCCTTTCCGCTCGGGGAACTCGAGCCAGGCACGCTCATCAAGAGCATGCCCTGGACCGATG
>JAEZCB010000148.1 GCA_023412755.1 Bacteroidota bacterium | reverse complement strand
GATCTACACACATGGTAATACAAAGTACTTGGGCCGGAACACCAACCCCAAGGATGCCTTGGACGAGTGACGTGGAACTTGTCAAAACCTTCGCTTTACCTGCCGGAATAGTGAATATGGCGAAGATCGATGATAACGGGCATAGTGGGAATAAACGAAGATCTTCGCCAACCCTACGTTGTGCGTCATTTTAACAATGAAAGCTCTTTACCTCGTAATTCTGATGCTTGTTATAGGCTCGTGTTCGCAAAATATCGCCCGTCAATCATTTTTCTTTAAATATTGCACCTGTGATAAGGTGGATTTCCACTCCGGTCTTGATGTTACAGATTCAACCGGCCGTATTACCATGAATGTACCTGTTTTGAATTGGAAACCATTAAAGTTCATAGAGAATGACAGAAGTACTATTACCCAAGGTAACACAATCGGTCAAGGATATTCCGTGATTACGACAAGTGTATACGAATTTGACCCTCCTTGGAACTAACTTGAGGAAGATCGAATTTTCAAAGAGAAGAATCAAGTCATGGACCATGGTCGGGTCGACTCATTACACTGGTACATTGTTTTAGAAGAACCTCCAGCGGCTATGACCGTATATATAAGTTATGTGGACCATGAAAGAAATCTCCTAATAGCAACAACTTTGATGACAACTGATTCATTAGAGCCACGGGTTAGAATTTGTGAACTGGAAGAAGTATTAAAAACCATTAGAATAGTCGATAATGAAACGGCTGCCAACATGCTCTTGCAGCAAGCCGCCCTCGTCCCGGTGCCAACTCCAGTTGAAGGGTGGTACATTTCGTCCTGAAACAAGATCATGAAAGGCGGCCTGCGGCAAGCGCCAAAACGTTAACCCTGGCACACCTCACACGAGTAACTCCACCGCTTCCGTTTTCCGGTTTTTGCCCGTTGCAGCTTCTCCCGGCACACCGGGCACTTGTGTTTGCGGTGGATCCGCAGGTTCTTGCGCAGCATGAACACCTTTCGCCACTTGTAGAACTGCCGCGAGAATGATCGCGCCAGAGCCACGATCTCCCTTCGCTTCCTGCTCGGGATGTCGCGTACCTTGGTCGCAGGTCTCACACCGGCCAACGCCAGGATCTCATTCTTGATGATGTTGCCCACGCCCGAAAAGATGTCCTGATCGAGCAGCACATCGGCGATCTCCTCATCGAGGTTGTGGCGGAGGGCGATCATCGCCTGCTGCGGATCCCAGCTCCGGTGCAACACGTCCACGCTGAAGTCGTAGCTCCTCTTCAGGTTACGATCCTCGATCAGCTTCACCGAGCAACTGTACATGCGGATCTCGCCATTGGCGAAACGCAACAGGAGCCTTGGCTCGCGCGATCGCCTGTAGTCTCCTGTCACGGTCACACCCTCCACATCCGCTTCGAAGGTGCCGTACATGAGGAAATGCACCTTCAACGCGAACTCCGGGAATTGGAAGACCAGGTGCTTTCCCCAATTGAAGATGTCCTTCACCAACAGGTCCTGCAGCCTTTCCTTTTCGATCTTGGTGTTGCCCTCTACCCCTAGCACGCGTTGCTTCTTGAACGGCCGCAGTTGCTCTTTGGCCAGCAGAAGCGATGGACCTTCCATGGGTGCAACGATCCATCAGATCGGGTGCCGCAGGAGGATCGCGGTACCGGTCTACCGGAGCAGCATGAAGGTGCCGTGTTGTTCCATACCCACCGGAACACCAGCCTTGTTAAGCAGCAATACGCATGTGATCCATAGGCAGCGTAGCATTCCACCAAAGCTAACGTGAGTGACCGCGCATCCTGATCCCGTCCGATAACTGTCCATCCCCGGCCCGGTGGCCCCGGGACCATACTATCTTTATGCTCTATCCGAACTTATACAGAACCAAATGGGCAGATTATTTCGTGGTCTACTGGCCGGCTATGGCGCAAGCAAACTGGGTGGAGGCTGCATCTCCACGATCTTGATCTTCATATTGCTGTACTGGCTGCTCGGGGAGGTGGGTTGTTGATCACCGTATCCCTGGATCGGTTGTCGGTTGTTCGTTGTCAGGCAAGGGATTCCGGCTGACAACGAACAACTGACAACACCCCTTACCGGTGGCTGTAGTTCGGCGCCTCCCGCGTGATGTACACATCATGCGGATGGCTCTCCTTCATGCCCGCCATGGTGATGCGGATGAACCTTGCCTCACGCAAGGCCTCGATATCCGCCGCACCGCAGTAGCCCATACCCGCGCGGAGGCCGCCCACCAGTTGGTGCACCACTTCAGACAATTTGCCTTTGTACGGCACGCGGCCGCTGATGCCCTCGGGAACGAGCTTCTTGATGTCGTCCTCCGCGTCCTGGAAGTACCTGTCCTTGCTGCCCTGTTGCATGGCCTCTATGGAACCCATGCCGCGGTAGCTCTTGAAACGCCTGCCTTCGTAGATGATCGTTTCACCGGGGCTCTCTTCCACGCCGGCGAACATGCTTCCTATCATCACTGTGCCGGCACCGGCGGCCAGCGCTTTCACGATATCACCGGTATAACGGATGCCTCCATCGGCGATCACGGGCACACCGCTGTCCTTGATCGCCTCGGCGCAATCCATCACCGCCGTTAGCTGCGGTACGCCCACGCCGGCGATAACACGCGTGGTGCATATGCTGCCCGGCCCGATCCCCACTTTCACCGCATCGGCACCAGCATCCACCAAAGCTTGTGCGGCCTCCGCGGTGGCCACATTACCCACCACCACGTCCACCCCTTTGATCTCCTTCTTCACCTTCTTGAGCATCTCCAATACGCCGCGGCTATGCCCGTGCGCGGTATCGATCACAATGGCATCCACTCCGGCCTGCTTCAGTGCACGTGCGCGATCCAGGGAGTCCGCGGTCACACCGATAGCCGCTGCCACGCGGAGGCGGCCATGCTTGTCCTTGCAGGCATTCGGCCTTTCCTTCAGTTTAATGATGTCTTTGTAGGTGATCAAACCCACCAGCTGCCCTTCGGGATCCACCACCGGCAGCTTTTCGATCTTATGCTCCTGCAGTATTTCCTCCGCCTGTGCCATGGTGGTATCCGGCTTGGCCGTGATGATCTGGCCGCTGGTCATCACCTCCGTCACCGGGCGGCTCATCTTCTTCTCGAAACGCAGGTCACGGTTGGTGATGATGCCCACCAGCTTATTGTCGTCATCGACCACCGGAATGCCACCGATCTTGTGCTCGGCCATCAGCTTGAAAGCATCGCCCACGAGCTGGTCCTTCTGCAGTTTCACCGGATCGAGGATCATGCCACTTTCCGAGCGCTTGACACGGCGCACCTCGGCGGCCTGCTCGGCAATGCCCTGGTTCTTATGGATGACACCGATGCCACCCTGTTGTGCGATGGAAATGGCCAGCTCCGCTCCCGTTACCGTGTCCATGGCGGCGGAAACGATGGGTACGTTAAGCTGTATGTTGCGCGAGAAGCGCGAACGAATGTCCACCTCGCGCGGCAGCACCTCGCTGTACGCGGGTACCAGCAACACATCATCATACGTGAGGCCTTCGGCAATGGATCTGTCGCGGGGAGCGCGGCCATTGGCCTGCGCTGCGGGTCCTGACTTCCGGGCAGTGGCGGGAGACGAACTTTCCATGCACAAAGGTAGCTGTTACCCGGAAATGCCAATTGGGCAATTGGGAAGAAGTGCGGTTGGGGCGATCACGGTCATGGCGCGCCTGCGCCTGCAAGGCCTCCTCCCTCCGGTCGTCCGGGCTTTCCGGCTACGCCGCTTACGCAGCTTCGGATCATGGGCCCGATGTATCGGTCTTGTACCATGATGCACGCCCACGTCCAACTCCGGCGGTCATATGATCCTGCCCAAGTCAGGAACGATCAATTGCCCTCCGCGGTGAGTAGGGTAACGTGGCCACGCTTCTCTATGCGTTGGCCATCGCCTTTGTGGAAGGAGCAATAGTAGGCGTAGACCCCCGTGGGCATGGTCTGGCTGCCCACAGTGCCATTCCACCCTTCGTCCCTGTCGCTGGTGGTCCAGATCACCTGGCCCCAGCGGTTCATGATGCTGAATTCGTATTCGCTTACATCCACATACCCGATCACCGGTTTGAATATGGGGTTGAAACCACCGATGATGAACGCGTTGGGTATGAACACCAGATCCTCCTGCACGGCGCAGGCCACATTGCTCTCCGAGGTGGCGTTGATGCCGGAGGGGTTGCCGGCCTCCACGGCCTGGATGTAGTAGCACAC
>JAEZCB010000110.1 GCA_023412755.1 Bacteroidota bacterium | reverse complement strand
GCCTTGGGCTTATCCAGCTTGTCGAAGAAAAAGAAAAGCGCCAGGTTCGCGAGCAGCGAAAGCGAGAGCACCGGACTTTGATACTGCCTGGTACCGATGAACAGTTCGTTTATGAAATAGTCCATGTCATGCTGTGGCCGTATGGCCGTTACATACATGAAGGCATAAAGAAAGAAGCCCGCCACCGGCGCAAGCGTTCCGCCGGCCAGGCCCAGGAGCATACTATCCGAGCGCATGGTCCCAGGTGTTCAAAGTGGCAATGGTATGGTGGGCCGTCATGTCATACTGCACCGGCACTATGCTCACAAAACCATTTTCCACGGCCCACACATCCGTATCCTCACCATGGTCCCGGCTGCGGAATTCACCACGCAACCAGTAATATTCCTTCCCGGTAGGATCATGGCGTGTCTCGAATTCGTCCTCCCAATTGGCCTTAGCCTGCCGGCAGATGCGGATCCCTTTCAAGGGTGAAGGCCCGATCCGCGGGATGTTCACGTTGAGGCAGGTGCCGTCTGCCATGCCATGTTTAAGCACATTGGTGGTGACACTGCGGATCACGGGCCGAACATGGCTGAAGTCGGCCTCGATGCCATGGTCCATCAAAGAGAAACCGATACTGGGGATACCTTCCATGGCCCCTTCCACGGCCGCACTCATGGTGCCGCTATACAGCACATTGATGCTGATGTTGGCGCCGTGGTTCACACCGCTTACCAGCAGGTCCGGTTTCCTGCCCTTGAGCAGTTTGTAGATCGCGAGTTTCACGCAATCCACTGGTGTGCCACTGCAGCTCCAGGCCTCCACATCGGGGGCGAACTCCACTGAAGCGAGGCGCAGGAAGCTATGTATGGTGATGGCATGGCCCATGGCGCTCTGCGGCTTGTCCGGCGCCACTACCAGTACCCGCCCGAATGGCATCACCTCCTCCACCAGCGTGCGTATACCGGGCGCGAAGATGCCATCGTCATTGGTGACCAGGATCAAAGGGCGGCTGTCGCTCATGGGTGGCAAAGCTATCCAATGCGGCTTGGTCCTCCGGACATCATACACCACCATGTACTCTTGATCGGGAGTTGCAGAACTTCGCCGATCATGAAGCAACCCATACATCCGGCGAATGCCGCCAAGCCGATCGCTCCCTATACACCCGCCATCGAAGTCAACGGACTGGTCTTTCTCAGTGGTCAGATCGCCCTGGACCCTTCATCCGGCGCATTGCGGATGGGCAGCATCGAGGAAGAGACCCGGCAGGTGATGGAGAACGTGGGGGCGTTGCTACAAGCCGCTGGACTGGGCTATGAGCATCTGGTGAAAGTGACCATATTCCTGAGTGACATGGCCCACTATGCCACCGTGAATGAGATCTACGGCGGTTATTTCCAGAATGATCCACCGGCCCGGGAAGCTGTAGCCGTGAAAACGCTTCCGAGGAATGTGAATGTGGAGATCAGCGGGATCGCCGCCCGCTGGTGATCCGCATTCAAAGACCCGCAGGCACTTCCCTGCCCCGGGTGAACCATTTGCGCTGGCTGCCATACAGGGCCACCATCAGCACGGTCATGATCGGGCCGAAGATCCCGAACATGCTCCAAGGGTGTATGATGAACGGGGCGAACAGCCCGAGGAGTTGTGCTGCGGCATAAACGTGGAAACCGGTGTACCGGCGCTGGTGCATCATGATCACACCCACCAAACGCAATGCGGTGCGCAGGAAAAGAATGATGAAGAGTGCCACACCATGGGCGTGAAGCAGCCCGAAAAGATCTTGGATCCCCACCAGATCCTCCGACTGCGGAAGCGTTGCGAGTTGCTCCTCGATCCGGGCCTGGAACTCATCGAAAGGCAGGCTCTGCACCGCCATCATCGCGAAGATGGCGATCAGATAGAACAGGGCGAAGAACCCGGTGTTGATGTAGCTGAGCACCAACAGCACCGGCAGCAGGCTCGGCTTTTCAGGGGGGATCCCAGGTCCAGCGAATTCGTTGTTCATGCGCGGCGAAGTTAGGCGCAAGGGCCGTTACTTGAAAGGACACGATCGGCTGTTCAAACTGATCCGTCCCAGCTACTTGCCATATCAAGTAATGGCTGTTACCCTTGCAAAAAACAGCTCAAATGAACATGCCTCCTTCCCCCCGTCCGAAGACCTGGCTCGTGGAATCGATCCTGGTGACGATCTTCTGCTGCCTGCCCTTCGGTATCGCCGGCATCGTTAATGCGGCCAGCGTTAATTCCCGTTATGACCAAGGCGACATAGCAGGTGCCGAACGGGCCAGCCTGCAGGCCGCGAAGTGGACGAAGATCGCCTTCTTCGTTGGGCTTGTGTTGATGGTGATCAACATACTCTACATGTTCGTTTTCGGTGGCAGCATGATGTTGACCGGGAACGAATTCTAGGCCATACACGAGTGCTCATGCAGGGACCGGTCAGCCACCGGTCCTTTCATTTCCGTCCTGTAACAGGCCCGGTATAACTTCGCCCCCCGCCATGCTTCACTCCGGAGCAAGGGCGTACAGTCATCCAAAAGAACTTTTCGACCACCGATATGAGTTACGACCTTATCGTTCTAGGCAGCGGCCCCGGCGGCTATGTCGCGGCCATACGTGCAAGCCAGCTGGGCATGAAGACCGCCATTGTTGAACGTGAAGCATTGGGCGGCATCTGCCTGAACTGGGGCTGCATACCCACCAAGGCCTTGTTGAAGAGCGCCAATGTGTTCGAATACATCAACCACGCCAAGGATTATGGGATCAGCGTGGGAGCACCGAAGGCCGACTTCGGTGGCATGGTGAAGCGCAGCCGGGACGTTGCCGACAGCAACAGCAAGGGCATTGGGTTCCTCATGAAGAAGAACAAGATCGATGTGATCATGGGCACCGGCAAGGTGCTGACTGGCAAGAAGCTGGAGGTGAAGGACGAAAAAGGCAAGACCCAGACCCTGGAGGCCAAACACATCATCATCGCCACCGGCGCTCGAAGCCGCGTACTGCCCAACCTGCCGCAGGACGGTAAGAAGATCATAGGCTATCGTGAAGCGATGGTGCTGCCCGAGCAGCCCAAGAGCATGGTGGTGGTGGGCAGCGGAGCGATCGGTAGTGAGTTCGCCTATTTCTACAACGCGATCGGCACCAAGGTCACCCTCATCGAATTCATGCCGAACATCGTTCCTGTAGAAGATGAAGAAGTGAGCAGGCAATTGGAGAAAAGCTTCAAGAAGCAAGGCATCGAGGTGATGACCGGCAGTGAGGTGACCAGCGTGGACACCAAGGGCAAGGCCTGTAAGGTGACGGTGAAGACGCCCAAGGGCGAACAGACGATCGAATGCGACATCGTGCTGAGCGCGGTGGGCATTACTCCGAACATCGAGGGTATCGGTCTGGAAGAAGTGGGCATCGTAACGGACAAGGGCCGGATCAAGGTGAACGAATATTACCAGACGAACATGCCGGGCTACTACGCGATCGGCGATGTCACCCCCGGTCAGGCTCTGGCCCACGTGGCCAGTGCCGAGGGCATCATCTGTGTTGAGAAGATCGCCGGACACAGCCCGGAACCACTCGATTACAATAATATTCCGGGCTGTACCTATTGCTCACCCGAAGTGGCGAGCGTAGGCATCAATGAAAAGCAGGCCAGGGAAAAGGGACTGGAGATCAAGGTGGGCAAATTCCCTTACAGCGCAAGTGGGAAGGCCAAGGCCGCCGGCAACACCGATGGTTTCGTGAAACTGATCTTCGATGCGAAGTATGGCGAACTGCTTGGCGCGCACATGATCGGGTTGAACGTCACCGAAATGATCGCCGAGGCTGTGAGTATACGCAAGCTCGAGACCACCGGCCATGAGATCATCAAGACCGTGCACCCGCACCCCACCATGAGCGAAGCGATCATGGAAGCGGCCGCCGCGGCCTACGGTGAAGTGATCCACCTGTAGCAGGGTGCCTGCACCTGGCGAACGGTAAGACAAGCGTATTGAAGTGACCACCCCCGACCATGCCGGTAAGGCCGAGGCCTCAAAATTCTTCGACAGGGTAAGTGGGGATTATCGCGACAAGTACAGCACCCGCAGTGCCTTCCATCATTACTTCTTCAATGAGAGGCTGGAGAAGGCACTGCGAGGGTTGGATCTTTCCGGAAAGGATGTACTGGATATCGGCGCGGGTACAGGCAATCTGTATGATCATCTGGCACAGAAGACATCGGACATGCGCTTCTTCGCCACCGATGTCAGCAGTGGCATGCTCGCACAAAGCAGGATCCCTGTTGCGCAGCAGTATGTTGGCCATGCCTACCAGCACCCGTTCCCGGTGCGCCGGTTCGATGCCATCTTCATGCTTGGGGTTACCACTTACATGGAACCGCAGGAATTGAAAAGGAACCTGACCTTCATCGCCGGCAGCCTGAAGGATGGAGGCGTATCCGTGATCACCTTCACCAACAAACATGGCCTGGACACCATATCACGCAAGATCCTCAAGGCACCCCTGCGGTCATTGGGTAGAAAGGACAAGGTACTCTCCAGCGGGCTGCGTACGTTCTATTACAGCAAGAGCGAGGCCGCTGCCCTTCTGGACGAACAGTTCCAGGTAATGCGCTGGGATCTGCTCAACCATACACTATTCCCATTCAACCTACTGATACCCAAGCCATCCATCTGGTTGGCCAGAAAACTCTCGGAGCGCAGGGATGCTCCTGCATGGTTGCGGCCGCTCAGCTCCGACCTGATGGTGCGCGTGACCAAAAAACAACAGCCCGGGAAAGGCAACCTGTGACAAGCGATCCGTCTACCTTTTACAGTGGGGTCCCGGCACAACAGAAAGCCCGCATCAGCGTATATCAAATGGCCTTTCCGATAAGGAGGGCACGATCAACATAATGCCTCGTATCCTCCGGATCATCAACCGTTTCAACCTGGGAGGCCCCACGCATAATGCGGCGTATCTAACCCGTTATCTGGCACCCGAGTTCGAAACCTTGCTTGTGGGTGGCAGTCAGGAGGCCGGTGAAGAGGCAAGTCTGCATATCCTCGGCTCGCTGGGGCTCGAACCGCTCATACTTCCCGAACTGCAGCGGGAGGTGGCGCCCTGGCGCGATCGGGGAGCATATAACCGCATAAAGCAGCTGATCCGGGATTTCAAGCCTGATATCGTCCATACACATGCCGCCAAGGCTGGAGCCGTGGGGCGATTGGCCGCGGCGAACATGGGCGTGAAGGCCATTGTGCATACCTTCCATGGCCATGTGTTCCACAGCTACTTCGGGCCGCTGCGCACGGCGGTATATAAGAATGTGGAAAGATACCTGGCCAGGCGGTCTTCCAGGATCATAGCGATAAGTGAAAAACAGCGTGCGGAGTTGGTGGAAGAGCATCGCATCTGCAGATCGGATAAGGTATCGGTGATCCCCCTGGGCTTCGATCTCTCGCGCTTTCAGGAGGATCAACAGGGCAAGCGCACATTGTTCAGAAAGCTGTACGGCATCGCGGATGATGAGATCGCCATTGGGATCGTAGGGCGTTTGGTGCCCGTGAAGAATCATGCCCTCTTCCTCGAGGTGATCGCCGATGCAGCGCAACGTACCGGCCGCAGGATAAGGGCATTCATCGTGGGGGATGGTGAAGAAAGAGCGGCACTGCATGAGAAGGTGCAGGCGCTTGGTTTGAGCCAGACGGTAGCACCCCACTTCAACGGATACGGATCGGGCCACATGCCTCCGGGTGTCCCCATCGTGGCCCCTGCCACCGTGACCTTCACCTCATGGATCAAAGAGGTGGACATCGTGAATGCCGGGCTGGATGTGGTGATGCTTACTTCCCTGAACGAGGGCACCCCCGTGAGCCTAATAGAGGCACAGGCGGCCAATAGACCGGTGGTAAGCACGCGTGTAGGTGGCATTGAGAACGTTGTGCTGCCAGAACGCACCGCTTTCTTGAGTGCGAGTGGCGATGTGGATGGCCTGCGGGACCAGTTGCTCCGGCTGGTGGAGGACGACCTGCTGCGTGCCTGGATGGGGGACCAGGGTTGGGACCATGTGAAGGAGCGCTACCACTACACGCGTCTTGTGGCCGACATGTCCGGTCTGTACCATACCCTGCTGAATTGATCCCGCCTTGCCTAGAATTTTACTTTTGCCGCATATGATGCGCATATCTGGGAACCTGTGGATGCTGCTGCTGGCGCTCACGGGAATGTTGGCCGGTTGCACCGTGAACCGCGACATCATGTTCCGCACCGCCACGGACCATGTCTATGATCAGATGCCCGACACCACCACGCGGGAGATGGTCGTACATAGCAACGACATCATCCAGTTCCGGCTCTTCGCGAACGATGGTTTCAAAATGATCGACCTGGTCTCCGAAGGGGCCGGACGGGAAGCCATGTGGATGAACCGCATGCTCTTCAACTACACCGTGGAGTTCGATGGCCTGGTGAAGCTGCCGCTGGTAGGGCGTGTGCCCCTGGGTGGCAAGACCATACGGCAGGCTGAATTGCATTTGGAGGAACTGTATTCCCAATTCTACAACCGCCCATTCGCCCAGATCCTGGTGGTGAACCGGCGCGTGGTGGTCTTTCCAGGTGGCGGTGGCGATGCCCGGATCGTACAGCTGGAGAACAATAACATGACCCTGTTGGAGGTGCTTGGCATGGCCGGAGGCCTCAATAGACGGGGTGATGCGCGAAGGGTGAAGCTCTTCCGCATGGAATCCGATGGCGAACGCCGGGTCTATCAATTCGATCTTTCCACCATAGAAGGATTGAAATACGCGGATATCGTAATGCAGGGAGATGACGTTCTATACGTGCAGCCGAATCCGGAATTGGCCAGGGAACTGCTTCAGGATGTCAATCCGATCATTACCCTGCTCACCAGCATGGTGCTTGTCATTGGCATTGTGCGCGGCTTCAGATAAGGCATCCACCGCATGCTCAGTGAGGACATAAGCCAGCGTAATCTCAACTTCGAGAGTTACAAAGAGCGCATCACGAACTTCAGCAATGAGTTCGAGCTCGGCCTGTTCCTGCACATCGTTCGCCGCAGCCTGATCTGGATCGTGCTATGCATCCTAACAGCACTGGCCGCGGCCTTCCTCTACCTGCGCTATACGGCGCCAACCTATGAATCCCGTGCATTGCTCCAGCTGCGTACAACGAACACGGCCCGGCAGGTGCTCAGCATGACCACCACCTTCGGTGAAGATCAGAACCTGCAGGCCGATGTGGAGCTCATGCGCTCGAAGTTCTTCATATCCAAGGCGCTTTCCAAGCTGCCGTTGGAAGTGGGCTACTATAACCGCGGGCAGATCCTTACGGAGGAATTCTATGTGCGATCGCCCATCCGGTTGAAGGCACTCTCGGTCCTGGATCCGGCCGTCTATGATGTACCCATCAACTTCGGTATGACCAGTGCGGACAAGATCAAGTTGAATTATTCCATCGGTGGTGTGGATCATGAATATGAGGTGCGCCAGAATGAGATCATACGCACACCTCATTTCAGCGGATACCTGGATGTGGTGAACGAACAGATGATCCGCGAAAGCGATGCACGGAACATCTTCTACTTCAAGATCCACTCCAAGGGCACCATGCTCGATCGCTATTCGCAGGATATCTACGTGCGCATCGCGGATCCCAATGCGAAGACCGTGGAGATCACCTGCAAGGATCAGAATTCGTGGCTGGCAAAGGACATCAGCCAGGCCATGGCGGAAACCTTCATCGAATACGATGTGGAACGGCAGGGCGAAAGTGCCGAGAGCATCATCCGATTCATCAAATCACAAAAAGACACGGTATTCAATGAACTGAGGGAATCGGAATTCCGGCTGCAGAACTTCAAAATGGAGAACCGGGTGGCGGATCTCCAACAACTAACCCCGATCTACCTTGAACGCAGCAGCAGCTATGAAGATGAAATGGTGAAATTGACCATGGACATCGAGCTGCTCAAAGAGATCGAGAAGGCCACCGACAGGCCCCTGCCGGAGATCAACGCCTTCGACCTGATGCCTCTGCTCATAGGCACCCAATTCCAGAACACGCTGGCGCAGATGATAGCCAGAATGCAGGAGTTGATCCAGGACCGGTATGCCCTGGCCATAGAAGCCACACCGGAGAATGTGACCGTACAGATGCTCGAACACCAGATCGAGGTGCAGAAACAGATGATCCTGGAGAGCATACACAACCTGCGCAAACGGGCGGAGACCAGGCGCCAGGAATTGAACGATCATCTGCGCGATTTTGAGAACGCCTTTCTTTCGATCCCGGAAAAAGAACTGCAGTATGCCCGCATAGAACGCATCTTCAGCATCAACGAGAAATATTACACCCAACTGTTGGAGAAGGAGATCGAGCATCGGATCAGCAAGGCGGGTTTTGTTCCCGAGAACCGCATCCTCGAAGAAGCGGCCCTGCCCACCGCCCCGATAAGCCCGAAGCGCAACATGATCTTGATCACCTACCTCATGACCGGGGTGATCCTTAGTTTCCTCATCGTTCTGGTACGCTATATCCTGCACGACAACATCACCTCGTTGCATGATATCGCCAAACTTTCCAATGCCAGCATAGGTATACTGGGCATGGTGCCGAAATACAAGAAGGAGATCCCGGTATCGCAGCTTCTTATAGACAAGAATCCCAAATCATTGATCGCCGAAGCGTTCCGCAGCATACGTACGAACCTGCAGTTCGTGGACAATTCACCGGGTCCGAAACTCATCGCCATCACCAGCACCATTTCCGGGGAAGGAAAGACCTTCGTGGCGATCAATCTGGCGGGTATCATTTCCTTCGGTGGCAAGCGGGTGATCATCGTGGATCTGGACATGCGCAAACCGAAGATCCACCTCGGTTTTGGTGTGGCCAACGTAGTGGGCATGAGCACCTTGCTCATCAACAAACACGAACTGGACAGCTGCATTCAGCACAGTTCGTTGCCGGGCCTGGATTTCATAACCGCCGGCCCGATCCCACCCAACCCTTCGGAGTTGATCATGAGTGAACAGATGGACATGATCCTCGATGAACTCAAACGCAGGTATGATGTGGTGCTGATCGATAATCCACCAGTAGGCTTGGTCACCGATGGTGTGCCCATGATCCAGCGTGCGGATTATCCGATCTATATCTTCCGCTCGGATTACAGCAAAAAGCAGTTCATCCAGAATGTGGACCGCCTGATCAACGAGAACAACATCACCCGGCTGAGCACCATACTCAACGGTGTGGACATAGACCGTAACAAGTATGGATACAATTACGGATATGGCTATGGATATGGTTACGGGTATGGACAGGGCTACGGTGGCGGCTATTATGAGGAACGCTCTGAAAAGCGAACGGGCGGAGTGCTCGCCTGGATAATGGGACGCTGATGGAAGTGACCTCTACCCCACTCCAGGGCCTGCTCGTTATAACTCCGCGCATCTTCACAGATGATCGCGGGCATTTTTTGGAATCGTGGAACCAGCGCGCCTTCAATGAGGCCATAGGCCGGGAAGTGGAGTTCGTGCAGGACAACGAAAGCCTGTCCCATCGCCATGTACTCCGCGGCCTCCATTTCCAGGTGGCACCGCATGCCCAATGCAAACTGGTGCATGTGGTCAAAGGGCATGTATTGGATGTGGTGGTGGACATACGCCCGGACAGTGCCACCTACGGAAGACATTTCAAGATCGAATTGGACGGGACCTCCAAACGTATGTTATGGATCCCAGAAGGTTTCGCGCATGGATTCCTGGCGTTGGAAGAAGACACCGTCTTCACCTACAAATGTTCGCGGCCTTATGACAAGCCTTCCGAACGCACCATACTTTGGAACGATCCGGACCTTGGCATAGACTGGGGGGTGGATCGGCCGTTGGTGAGTGCCAAGGATGGAGATGGCATACCCTTCACAGGCAACTGGGCATAGCCGAAACAGATGTACACCGGCACACAGCTCTTCCTTATCTACTCCGGTCTTTTCTTCGCTGTACTGGTCTTCAGCCTGCTGGTGGATTCACTGTTCATGCGCTTCGCGCGTACACTTGGTATCCGCGATCGCGATCCGGCCATGATCCGTTGGGCCAGCACGCACAAACCCGCATTCGGAGGCATCGGTTTCTACATCCTGTTCCTTGTGGCCTTCACCCTGCACGGTGTGTTGTTCCCGGGGCAGCGTGAAGAAACA
This sequence comes from Bacteroidota bacterium, assembly GCA_023412755.1. Classification (GTDB taxonomy): domain Bacteria; phylum Bacteroidota; class Bacteroidia; order Flavobacteriales_F; family PHOS-HE28; genus PHOS-HE28. The sequence goes on along the minus strand of JAEZCB010000110.1, from coordinate 5,385 downwards.
CAGCGCCCGGAGCTGCTTGGCCTCCTGGCCGCCACTTCCCTCGGCTTCATCATGGGGTTGTATGATGATTCCTACAACACCAAGCCGCTCCTGAAGTTCATCGCGCAGGTCTTGTGCGGCGTGCTGCTGGTGGTATCCGGCACGGTCATCGACATTTTCCCCTTCTATTGGGCCAACGTTGTCCTCACCATCTTCTGGGTCGTGGGCATGATGAATTCCATCAACATGCTGGACAACATGGATGGCATCACCACCCTGGTATCCATCATGATCCTTGTGGCGGCCATCGTTTCCAAGTTCGCGATCGGTGCCATTGAACCGGTCTACATGGTGCTCCTGATCGGGGTTATCGCCTCCCTGTGCGGTTTCCTCTACCACAACTGGCATCCGTCCCGCATGTACATGGGCGATACCGGAAGCCAGTTCCTCGGTGTATTCCTGGCCTTCATCGGCATCCGCTTCTTCTGGAACGCACCCTCTGCCGAAGGCGGCATTGAGACGGCAAGGCAGCTGCTGGCAGCCATGATCGTTTTCCTGCTCCCCATCGTGGATACCACGATCGTATCCATCAATAGGATCTCCGGGGGACGATCACCCTTTGTCGGTGGCCGTGACCATACCACGCATCACCTCAGTTATGCCGGCCTCAGCGATACACAGGTAGGGCTTGTCTTCATGGGCATATCCCTCGTCAATATCTTCCTCACCTTCGTGATGTTTCGATATATCCCTGTTTGGAAAAACCTTCATACATTCATATTCGTTTCATATGCGTTGGCCATCTTCGGCACGTTCTTCGTGCTAACAAAACGGACCACGCCACCTGCACAATGAAGTTGCTTCAACGAACGATCATCACCTTGGGCCGCGCCTCCTTGTGGGCCGTGGTATTGCTTGCTGGAGCAGCGGGTATCCATCTGTTCACATACTCCAGCACGAATGCGGAGAACGATCTGGACCACCTGCGCAACTTCAATGATGGCTACAAGGTCTTCTCCCTCACCCTGCCCAACGAACTCTCCTTCTGTGGTGAAAAGGTGCCGTTGGAGCGGCTTGATGTGCGGGAGCGGTTGGATCGGGAACTTCTGGTGAATACCTACTGGCAGAGCAACACCCTGCTTGCCCACAAGCGTGCGAACCGTTGGTTCCCTCTTATAGGATCCATATTGAAGCGGGAAGGTGTGCCGGAGGACATGAAGTATCTGGCCCTGATCGAAAGCGGCCTCACCAATGTGGTATCTCCTGCCGGCGCTGCGGGTTACTGGCAGTTCATGAAAGACGCTGGCAATGAATATGGCCTGGAGATCAACAGCGAGGTGGATGAGCGCTACCATGTGGAGAAGGCCACCATCGCGGCATGCAAGTATCTGAAGGCCGCCTATAAGAAACACGGCAGCTGGGCGCTGGCCGCAGCCAGCTACAACCTGGGCATGGGCGGGGTCAATAAACAGATCACCCGCCAGAAGAAGGAGGATTATTACGATCTGTTGCTCACCGAAGAGACCAGCCGTTATGTCTTCCGCATACTGGCCATGAAGGAGATCATCCACGATCCCGAACGTTACGGTTTCCATCTGCGGAAGAAGGACCTGTACCCACCGTATGTTACACGTACGGTAGAGATCAAAGGCCCCATCGAGGATATCGCTGATTTCGCCATACGCCAGGGCACGGACTACAAGACCGTGAAGCTCCTGAATCCCTGGCTGCGCGACACCAAGCTCACCAACAAGGAAGGAAAGACCTACACGCTGTTGCTCCCCGGTGAAGGGTTCGACAAGGCCGGGTTGGTGGATGGGTAGGTGGTTTGTCGGCAGGATCTCAGATCCTTTATTCCTGCATCAGTAGGCTCGACCCCGGTGCTGCATCGCCGCATTAGCCAGTTCCTTCGCACGGTTCTCATTCACACATCGCGCCCCTGTTGCGTCGTTGCGTTGTCGCGGTCCAAAACGCATTTTGCTGCCCGCTTTGGCCATCCCGCCACCACCCTGCCGATGGGCTGTGTATTAGCGGTAAATTTGTCCTCCTTTTCCCGGACCGGTCGTGGTTCCGGGGATAAGGTTCTGAAGAAGAGGAGCGGAACTTGAAGAACGCATTACCCGCGGCAGCGGATCATCATATCGCGGAAGACGAATTCATCGAGGTGCTGGGGGCGCGCGTCCACAACCTCAAGAACATCGATGTGCGCATACCGCGCGATCAGCTGGTGGTGATCACCGGCCTCAGTGGCAGCGGCAAGAGCAGCCTGGCCTTCGATACCATCCACGCTGAAGGCCAGCGACGGTACATCGAGACCTTCAATGCCTACGCAAGGCAATTCCTCGGTGGCATCGAACGGCCCGATGTGGACATGATCAACGGCCTCAGTCCCGTGATCGCCATCGAGCAAAAGACCATCAGCCGCAACCCGCGCAGTACCGTAGGCACCATCACTGAGATCTACGACCTGCTGCGCCTGCTCTTCGCACGCGTGGCCGATGCGTACAGCTACGAGACCGGTGAACTCATGGTGCGGTACACCGAAAAACAGATCGTGGACCTGGTAATGGAGGAATACGGTGGCCGCGATACGCTGGTGCTGGCCCCGCTGATCCGCGGACGAAAGGGCCACTACCGCGAACTCTTTGAACAGCTGCTGCGCCAGGGTTTCCTGCGTGCACGCGTGGATGGCAAGGTGATCGACCTCACCACACGCCCACGCTTGGACCGGTACAAGGTGCACGACATTGAATTGGTGGTGGATCGGATAAAGGTGACCGAGGCGAATAAAAAACGGCTTTCCGACACGATAACGACCGCACTCAAATACGGCAAGGGCAATCTGATGGTGGCCGATGTGAAGGACGAGCGTGTGCGGTACCTGAGCCGTCACCTCATGTGCCCCACCACCGGCATCGCCTACGAGGAACCGGAACCGAATCTGTTCAGTTTCAACAGCCCTTACGGCGCATGCCCCAAATGCAGCGGTCTCGGGCAGGTGACCGATGTGGCGCTGGATAAGATCGTACCCGATCGCAGCAAGAGCGTGAAAAAAGGCGCGTTGATCCCGTTGGGATCGTACAAGAATTCCTGGGTCTTCAAACAGATCGAGGCGGTACTCCAGAACTTCGGACATGGCCTCGATACGCCGATCGCTGACATGGAAGACCGCGTACTGGCGGCCATTCTCAACGGCATGGACGAACCCCTGAAGGTCACCAGTAACATCGGCCTCAGCGATCGCAATGTTCAATTCGAGGGGATCATCCCATTCATTTTGGAGCAGGCCGAAGAAGGCCCAAAGACAGCGCAGAAATGGGCCGCGAGCTTCACCCACATGGTCACCTGCCCGGAGTGCGACGGCAGCCGGTTGAAGAAGACGGCGCTGTACTTCCGTCTGCTGGACAAGAACATCTTCGACCTGGCCAGCATGAGCATCAGCGGGCTCCATGCGTTCATGCGCGGGTTGGTGGACCGGCTTGATGAAAAGAAGGCGATCATCGCCAAAGAGGCGGTGAAGGAGGTTACATCCCGCTCGCAATTCCTGCTGGATGTGGGATTGGAATACCTTACACTGGATCGCAGCGCACGCACACTAAGCGGCGGTGAGGCGCAACGCATCAGGCTCGCAACACAGATCGGCAGCCAGCTCACCGGTGTTCTCTACATCCTCGATGAGCCCAGCATCGGTCTACATCAACGTGATGACCAACGCCTGATCGGCAGCCTGCGCAACCTGCGCGATGCTGGCAACAGTGTGCTGGTGGTGGAGCACGACAAGGAGATGATGATGAGCTCCGACCACCTCATCGACATCGGGCCGGGTGCGGGTGAGCATGGCGGAAGGATCATCGCACAGGGGCATCCGCAGGCCCTGGCGCAAGGTGAAAGTGTAACCGCGAAGTATTTGCGTAATGAATTGCGGATCGAGATCCCACGTGAGCGGCGTACGGGCAGCGGCAAACGCATTCTTCTTAAAGGCGCACGCGGCCACAATCTCAAGAATATCGATGTGGATTTCCCGCTGGGCAAGTTCATCTGCGTTACAGGTGTAAGCGGAAGCGGCAAAAGCACCTTGATCGGTGACACCCTCTACCCCATCCTAAGCCGGCACTTTTACCGCAGCGACCTGCATCCGCTGGAGTATGACAAGATCGATGGGTTGCAGCACATCGACAAGGTGATCGAGGTGGACCAGAGTCCGATCGGACGCACACCGCGCAGCAATCCCGCCACATACACCGGCTTGTTCGATCACATTCGGGAGCTGTACGCGCAGCTGCCGAGCGCCAAGATCCGCGGCTACAAGGCCGGCCGCTTCAGCTTCAATACCGCAGGCGGCCGCTGCGAAACATGCAAGGGTGCCGGTGTGCGTGTGATCGAAATGAACTTCCTTCCCGATGTGAGCGTGCCCTGCGAGACCTGCCGCGGCAAACGCTTCGACAGGGAAACATTGGAAGTACGCTACAAGGGCCGCAGCATAGCCGACGTGCTCGCCATGAGCGTGGAGGAGGCCATGCTGCACTTCAGCGACATTCCGCAGATCAACCTGAAACTGCGCACCCTGCTGGATGTAGGATTGGGGTACGTGACCCTTGGCCAGAGTAGTACGACAGTGAGTGGCGGTGAGGCCCAACGCATCAAGCTGGCAAGCGAGTTGAGCAAGCGGGATACCGGCCGCACCTTCTACATCCTCGACGAGCCTACCACTGGTCTGCATTTCGACGACGTGAAACAGCTGATCCACGTGCTGGACAGGCTGGTGGAGAAAGGCAACACCGTGCTGGTGATCGAGCACAACATGGACATCATCAAAGTCGCTGACCATGTGATAGACATGGGTCCGGAGGGTGGTGCAGGTGGTGGTCAGGTGGTGGCACGTGGAACGCCGGAGGAAGTTGTGATGATGGCCCGCGGACACACCTATCCCTACCTGGAGCAGGAACTCAAGGTGTAAGGTCCTCCAACATTGTTATGGTAGTGGTGGGTATGGCGGCCAGCGGCATTTATCCGCACATTTGCACCAATTCGAATTGAAATGAGTGAAGTGAAGGTGGACCCCGAAAGCGAGCGCAGGATCAAGAAAGCGTTCAAGCGCAAGGGTTGGAGTGAAGTGAAAGCCAACGACAGCTGGGCCATCTTCAAGATGATGAGCGAATTCGTCGAAGGCTTCGAGGCCATGCAACGGATCCGTCCATGTGTGAGCATCTTCGGCAGCGCCCGCACCCTGCCGGATAAACCCGAATACATTCTCGCGGAAGAGATCGCCTTCCAACTCACGAACAATGGTTACGGTGTGATCACCGGGGGCGGTCCCGGCATTATGGAGGCAGCCAATAAAGGAGCGCAAAAAGGCGGTGGCACCAGTGTGGGTCTTAACATCGAATTGCCTTTCGAGCAGGAACC
>JAEZCB010000084.1 GCA_023412755.1 Bacteroidota bacterium | reverse complement strand
TGGCCGAACGGATCACGGTACGCCAACCTTCCATCACCAAAGCATGTACAAGGGCAAGCATGAAAGCCCCCAGAGCGAGAAGCATGGGCTCGTTCATGCGGTGCCGGTGCGGGTTCGGATCCTGGCTGCAAGCAGAATGATGCTGCCTGCCACTGCGGGGATCATGAGGTTGATAAGCCAGATGGCGAATGTGGCAAGGAGCACTGTGCCTTCAGCCGCACCAACAGGAGAAAGGACCACCAGCGCCGCACTGCCCCGTATACCCAATTCCGTTAGCAACACGGTCGGAATGATCGTGGAGATGAGAAAGATCACCGGAACCGCTGGAAGGGCGTGCTCCAGAGAAGGGCCGTTCGGAAAGATCACGAGCAGCAGTACGAATTGCCCGGCGAAGACCATGTAGCGCAACAGGCAAAGAAGAAGGATCCGTGCCAATCGTGCAGATGAATAAGTGGAAAGCACATTGATATCCGTGTGGGATCCCTTCACCAGCGGAATGCGCTCCAACACCCTGAGCAAGAGCACCGGATCCATGTAGAACACCATGGCGAATATGGCACATGCCACTGTTAGGAAGGCCAGTGCACCGAATAGATGCGCCAGTTCACTCTCCTCCCAACCGCTCCTGTTAGCGATGATCAACAAGGCGACCGCACCCATGAAAAGTGTGATGATGAACTGCCCGATCCCCCCAAGCATGGTGGCCACCGCACCACGGATCCGATGTTCCGGCGGAAGGAACAGGACACGTCCGACGAATTCACCCGTTCGGTTCGGGGAAACGAGGGCCAGGCTTGTACCCGCTATGGTGGCAACGAAGGAGCGCAGCCCACCGATACGGGTGAATGGCTTTAGGAGCATTCGCCACTTCATTGACTCCATGGCCCAGTTCACCACCATCAGTGCGAGCACGATAGCCACAGCGCCCTGTGCGGAAGGAGCTTTCAACAAGACCCAAAGCGCGTGGAGCGACTGGTTACCTTTGGCCGAGGTGAGTTGGGCGTGGATATGGTAACACGCCAGCAGGAAGATCCCCCAACGAAAAACGATGAGCAGCGTGCGGGCAGGAGACATCTATACCAAAGACGGGGATCCGGCCAAAAGTAGGCCTCTGCCCACAGAGCGTGTGATCCTGGGCATCGATCCGGGCACCACCGTTATGGGTTTCGCTGTGCTGATGGTGGAAGGACGTATTGTGAAGCTGCTGGCGGCCGATGCGATCAAGTTCCCCTCCGGTGAGGATCATGCTTTGAAATTACGCGCCATCTTCAAGCATGTATCGGCGATCATCGAAGAGCACAACCCTGATGAATTGGCCATCGAAGCACAATTCTTTGGCAAAAATGTGCAGAGCATGCTGAAACTGGGACGTGCGCAGGGAGTGGCCATCGCGGCGGCATTGCACCGGGAGCTTGCTGTGGTGGAGTATGCCCCGAAAAGAGTGAAGCAGAGCATCACCGGAAATGGCAATGCCAGCAAGGAACAGGTGGCGGCGATGCTGCTGAGTATCCTGGGGCTATCCACACTACCTGCCAGCACGGATGCCACGGATGCGGTGGCCGTGGCCGTGTGCCATCACTTCTCAGGCAGCGGCGCCCTGGGCCGGTCCTCTACGAAAGTAAAGGATTGGAGTTCGTTCCTGCGTAACAATCCAGAGCGTGTGCTGTGATGAGCGCTAGGCGTTCCTGATCCTTTCGGCCAGATCAGCGAATTCCTTCTGCGTGAGCTCCACCCGCGGCCGGGAGAAGTCCATATCGCTTACGCTACTGATGGGGATAAGGTGTACATGCGCATGCGGCACCTCCAGCCCCACCACCGAAATGCCGATGCGTTCACAGGGCACCACCGCCTTGATCTTTCTGGCGACCTCTTTGGCGAACACAAGAATGCCTTCCAAAGTTCCACGGTCCAGATCGAAGAGTTGGTCCACCTCCTTCTTGGGGACCACCAGTGCATGGCCCTTTTGCACGGGGTTGATATCGAGGAACGCGAAATAGCGATCGTCCTCGGCCAGTTTGTGGCAAGGGATCTCCCCCTTGATGATCCTGGTGAAGATGCTCGCCATGGATCAACGGTGGATCTCCACCACTTCCAATTTGGTGGTACCCGTAGGTGTGGTGATCTCGGCCACTTCACCGCGTGCTTTACCCAGCAAGCCTTTGCCGATCGGTGAACTCACGCTGATCTTTCCAGCCTTTATATCCACCTCACTCTCCGCCACCAGGGTGAATTCCCGCTGCATGCCTGTTGGCATCTGCTTCACCACCACCCGGGAATGGATGTACACCTTGGAATCATCCAACTGTGATGGATCCACTATCCGTGCGCTGGCTAGCACTTCCTCCAGTTTGGCTATCCGCGCCTCCAGCAGCCCCTGTTCCTCTTTGGCCGCATGGTATTCTGCATTCTCGCTCAGATCCCCCTTGTCACGCGCATCGGCGATCTGCTGGCTCAAGTGCGGACGTTCAACGGTCTTCATATGATGCAGCTCCTCCTGGAGCTTGCGGAGACCTTCTTCTGTGTAATAGGCCGTTGTGGTGGTCATGGCCGGTAAGCTGTTCTTAAATGAAGGAGAGGACCCCGCACAGGGGGTCCTCTTCCCAAATATAGGTGATCGTGTTAGAGACTGACCCGAAGCCCCACCGCATGCACCCCGTTGAAGGGGTTCGTAGCGCGGTAGCTGTAGTCGATCGCGAAGGCCTGCTTCTTCTCCTCGCCAAATGGCAGGTCCACACTCAACCCACCGGAAGGGCCGGTGAATACGGTGGTCCGATCCGTATCGCTTGTGATCCCCTGCTCGAAGAGGAACCCTCCACGCAGGTGGAACATGCGGCGGAACGCCCATTCCAAGCCCACCACTCCCTGGTCCTTGGTAAAGGAATGGGAAATGAAGGTGGCCGCTATGGTAAGGCGGTTCATCTCATTCAAGTGCCAATCGTAGGCGCCACCGATATTGAGCAGGGATGGGATCTCGAACTGCTCCGAGCGCTGTTGAAGCGTGAGGTTATCACTGCCGGTGGTGATCAACCCCTGAACAGCGAGACCATCGCCTGAGAATTGCATCGCTGGACCCACATTCTTCAGTGCGATGCCGAAATGCACGTTATCCTGGGGCCCGGTGACATAGTGGATCCCCGCATCGAAGCAGATACCCTGTGTACGGATATTGGCTATCGACTCACTGATCACACGTACCAATATGCCACCGTGGATGCTATTGGAAAAGCTCTTGGAGTAAGAAATGCCGATGTTGGCCAGGGTGGGCCGAAAAGTTCCGCGGCCACCTTCTGGGGTTTCAACTGTGGTCACTTCCAGGTCCCCGAAACCCATGGTGGTGGCAGAGATCCCGAGCACACCGGAGGCACCCACTTTCTGACCAATTCCGACGCTGTTGATCGTGGTGCCAGAACCTTCGAGCCAACGGGTGCTGGAGAAGAGCACTTCCGTGCGATTCACCCTGGAAAGACCGGCGATATTGCCGAACATGGCCTCCACCCCGCGAACGGACGCGGTGTTGGCGAGCCCCCAACCTGAAGACCGGGCCCAGGGATTGATCAACAACTGTGTTGCCCCGGCGGAGCCGGCCCGATCCGGATTCCCGGCCAAGAGCGGGGAACCAGCCGTCACGGCGACCGCCGCAAGTAGTATGATCGACCTTTTCATCGTGCGCATCATCTGCAAGCTTCCTTGTTTACTCCGGCTTTAGAAGTTTTGTAGATCGATCGGTCTCATGACGCCGAACCACTTGACCACTTTCTCACCCACACCTGGTACATCCACATGGCAGAGGTAGACCCCGCCGGCAATAGGGATGTTGTTCTGGTTCCGCAGGTCCCAATCCAGGTATGTGAGCTCATTGTCCTTGCGGAACTTGCGTATCAAAGTGCCATTCACCGTGTAGATC
>JAEZCB010000061.1 GCA_023412755.1 Bacteroidota bacterium | reverse complement strand
ACTCAAGACTCCCGACTCTTCTTTATGGCGTGCCAGCAACAAGGCCGGTGATCTTGAGGATCAGCGGCCTTGTTGCTGTCGGGCTCTGCGGTACAAGTCCTCCCCGGCCAAATGCGCCGGATCTGGGCTTTCCCCTTCGTTCTCTCATGCGATCGCAAGGCACGGTGATACGGTCTTTCACCAGATCACTATTCCCGGCAGAAGGACTTGAATGGACGCCAATGGACGGTGACGGTCTATTGGCGTCTATTCAAGCCCATTGGTTTTTTAGTCCCCGGCTCCGGGTCTTGCCCGGGGCTGAAAGAACGTCCCGAAAGTCGTTCACATTTCCCCCCGCATCACTTTCTCCAGTTCCTTTCTCTCCAAAACGTGGATCTGCTTACCATCCAGCCCGATGAAGCCCATGCGCTGGAATTCAGCCAGCGTGCGGATAACTGATTCGTAGGTGGTATCCGAGGTGTTGGCGATGTCTTTTCGCGACAGGGTGAAGGCGAGTTTCTTTTTCTCGATGGGATCGAACCCAAAGGCATCCATGTTCATCTTGATCGTGCGTGCTACACGCTGGCGAACTGTGGTATTGAGGAGGTCGCGCATGTGCTGATCAAGCATGCGCAGTTCGTACGCGAAGAAGAGGAGGAAGTGGAAACAGAGCTGTGCGTTGGCTTTGAGCACGGTGAGGAACAGCTGCATGGGTATGCTGTCCATCACAGTATCGGAAAGAACCGTTGCGGTGGCGGTGTAGATCGGTTTTTCACCGATACCCCGGTGACCGACGATCTCACCATCGGCCGCAAGCCTTACGATCCGCGCGTTGGATGCCAGGGGACCCACCGTGACCTTTACGCGACCGGTGCGGATCATGTAGATCGTATCGGCGACTTCGCCTTGTTTGAAGATATTCTCGCCTTTGCGGAAGTGGCGCTCAACGTTCCGCTCGGCCATGAGCTGGCGCCATTCGGGCGTGCAGTGCTCACGAATGAGTTCACGCAGCCGGAATTGCCGGGATGTAAGCGGGTCCATCACAGCTTCTATACCTGAAGGTACGGTAATGGACAATGATCGTGATGGCATGTATCAATGCGGGCTAGAAAGTGCTGGATCGGTGGTGAAATGCTCATCCGTTAACGTATGCAGGAACGCTACCAGATCGGCCTTTTGAATGGGGGTGAGGCCGAGCGTGATGCCGGTGCCCGGTTTGGTCATGATGGGGTCGAGGGTGGCCGAATGTTGCACACCGGAGCTGTAGTGCTCGATCACTTCCTCCAACGTCTGGAAACGGCCGTCGTGCATGTAAGGTGCGGTGAGCGCGACGTTGCGCAGGCTCGGTGTCTTGAAACGGCCCATGTCCGCCGGATCGCCGGTGATGTTGAAGCGGCCGGCATTGGCACCACTGAGGTCGCTGTCGAGGCCGATGTTGTGGAAGTCGTTGTCGGTCATGAGCGGCAGTGCGTGGCAGTGGAAACAATCGCCCGTTTCGGTGAGGAAGATCATCATGCCGCTGAGTTCCTGATCGGTAAGTTGCACTTCGTGGGAGAGGTAGCCATCGAAGCGGCTTTTGCCGGAGACCATGCGGCGGAACCATTGCGCCAAAGCACGTTGAACATCGTACGAGGTGATCTGTTCGGTGCCGAATGCTTTCTTGAAGAGCGAAGGATATTGCGGGTGCTGACGCAGCACATCAAGGTCCACTTGGAAGAATTCCTCCACCTCGAAACGCATGATGTCCTCCACGATCCCGCTGACCTTGCCATCCCAGAGAAAGTTCGTGCTCCAGGCGAGGTTCATGTGGGGCAGTACAGAGGTGCCGGCGGTGGCCACGGTGAAGGCGCGTTCCTGGTCGTGGCAGCTGGCGCATGCAAGGCCTTCGAAAGGCCCGTTGGTGGAGAGCACCGGATCGTAATAGAGCTTGCGGCCAAGCTCAACGCCTTCCACCGTGAACGGGTTGTCCTGCGGGATCTGCGGCGGGGGGAAGTAGTTCGGGTATTGGAGCGTGTACGGTGTCGGTCCTGATCCGCCTGGCAGTTCCTCAATGTTGTCCCGCCTACAACCGCCTATGGCCAAGGCCACTCCAAGCAATATGGCAAGAACAGGTACGAAACGCTTCATGGTTCCACGTGTATGGTGAAGGCATCGGCACAGTTGTCCCGCAGCAATGCCATAAGCGCTGGGCTGCCCATGGAGTAGTTGCCGGCGGCGAGATCGTAGGTGTGCGGCGATCGGAAAACCTCATTCAGATCGAACTTCAGGATGAGCTTGGCGGCCGCACCGGAGATCGCGAAAGCACCCGGTGCATCGCAATGCGGCAGGTGCTCGTTTTTCCCGATGTGCATGGCGAAACCGGTGGAATTTCCCGCGTTGATGAAGTGTCCTTCGAACTTCAGGAAATGGTATCCGCCACCCATCGGCTCAGGCCATGCCATCTGCACATTCTCCATGGTATTGGGCAGTGCATTGGTGATGTTCTGTTCCGGCGAAAGCCCGAGGAGCAAAGAAGCACCGCCATAGGTGCCTGATGGTATGGTGGCAAGATCGAAGCTGTTGCCTCCGCGGCCATCGATGTAATAAGGTCCGGGGATGTTGTGATCCGTAGTGCCTCCGGTGCCGTGCAGAACGACCTCACTGACGTAGTACTGAAGACGGGTCACGCTGTACTGATGGCCGGCTTCGTTCACATAGATCAGACTATCGAAGTGGAGTGGCTCTCCATCTATGTGATGCACCAGTTCCAGTCTGTGCACGACCGATGGTGGTGCAGGTGTTGGAGTAGGTTCTGGTGCGGGATCCTCCTTCTTGCAGCCGAAGATGAGCATAGTGATCAATAGAAGGAGCGGGGTCAGCCACGGCGATCCATGCATGTACATACATTGATCCCAAGGCTGGTTCTTGATCGGCAGGCCGGTTTTTGTGCTCATGATCGTTGTATGTACATGCATGGATCGCTCCATCGTCGCAGGTTCGTTCCCGTTCACTCCTTCACCACCCGCCCAACGGCCCGCTCCTTATCACCCAACAACTCCAGCGTATACAACCCTGCAGGAAGCGCCGATAGATCCAGCACACACCGCTCCATGCCATGGGCCCCCGATAGCATCACCTGTCTCCCCTGGATATCGAATACCCGAAGCTGCCTTACTGCGAAAGGACTCTGCCATGTAATGAAGGCATGCGTTGGCGAGGGGAACAACTCCACCTTCGCCTCAGCGGATCCAGGCATGCCCGTGTTCAGGTCCACCACAATGAACTGCAACATCATCATGTTATCCTCATGCATCAGATTGTGGCAATGGTACATGAAGGGCCAGCCATCCGTGGGATGATCGAAGCGCATGATCAGCTTCACCTGTTCACCGGAATCGATCAGCACTACATCTTTTGCGCCCTGTTCCTCCGGCGGCGGCGGTACACCGTTGCGCTCCAGCACCCAGAAAGACACACCGTGCAGGTGCATCGGGTGCGCCATGTTGCTTGCGTTCATGATGGTCCACATCTCGGTGCTTCCCAACAACATCGTGTCGTTTATCACATCCATGTCGTACATCAACCCATCGATCATGAACATGCCCATGCCTACCATTCCGGTCCCGTTGAGCACCTTGAACCTGTCCTTGATCACATCGCTGAGTTGCGGTGGTTGCGCGGTGCCAAGCGCCAGTGGGATCGTCGCTACCGGATCCGCAGTGGGCGCGGTAACCCTTAGTCGCAGCACCGGAAAGTCGATGCCGTTCAGGATGCTACTTTCCCAAACCGGATTGTATCCGCCCGGTACAGAGCTGGGCAATTCGCTGCCATAGCTCATCAACATCAGGCTGTCGCCCTCCATTCCGCTCAGGTCCAACAGCACTTCTACTCGCTCGCCATTGCTCAGCCGTTGCCGGTCCTTCTCCACAGGTGCATGCAACAGGCCAGCATCGCCCGCGATCACATGGAAACTCCTGCCGTCTTCAAACCCCAATTCATATACCCGCGCATTGCTGCCGTTCAGCAAACGCAGCCGCACCACCTGCGCTGGTAGCTCCAGGTATGGATGTGGTGTCCCGTTCACCAGCAACGAATCGCCAAATGGTCCTATCGAAAAGTTCCCGTTCGGCAGCCAGCGGCGATCCTGTATCACCACGGGAAAGTCATCCACACCATACGTGCGCGGAAGATCCAGTGCCGATTCCTCATCATCCTTCACGATAATGAATCCTGCAATTCCCTTCGTGGCCTGCGTGCCCGTTTGCATGTGCGTGTGTGGGTGGTACCAATAGGTGCCCGCCTCATTCTCCACATTGTACTTCACATCCCAGGATTCACCGGGCATGATCTCCCGCTGCGGGCCGCCGTCCATCTCACCTGGCACCTTCAACCCGTGCCAATGCATATTGGTCACCTCGTTCAATTGGTTGTTCACCCGCAGCCGCACAGTGTCTCCTTTATGGAAAAGCAATGTGGGACCCAGGTATGGCACACCGACACCCATTGTCGCTGTCACCACACCAGGGTGGAACTCATGTGTGTGTGCCTGCACATCCAGCTGGAAGGTGTCGGCCTCGATCAACGGTGGAACGGCCATGGGGTTCTGTGCCCGCAGTGTTATCGTGGCCACCAGGAAAACAAGGAGTAGGGATCGTCGCATGTGACATTTGTATGAGCCGAAAGCTATCCGGACCACGTGGGCGGGAATATGACGAGCGTCATATTTCAGGAAGACACTTACCGCAACCTTGCGGTCCAATTCGGGTATCATGAAGCACGAGGTGGAGACCGTTTGGATGGGAGGCATGCGTTTCAACGCGTTGGTCGGTGGGCACACCATCGTCATGGATGGACCCGAACGTGCCGGGGGCAAGGATGAGGGCCCGATCCCGAAACCGCTCATGCTCACCGCGCTCGCAGGCTGCACAGGCATGGATGTCGCAGGCATTCTCCGCCGCGAAGGCAACACACTCAGCGGCATGGACATCAAGGTGGAGGCCGAACTGAGCACCGACCGCCCCATGGTCTACACCGGCGTGCATGTCATCTACGAACTGCACGGCGAGAACATCCTGCAGGACGATGCGCTGCGTGCGGTCCAACGCTCACAGATGGAACTTTGTGGCGTAAGCGCCATGCTCAAAAAAGCGATGCCCGTCACCTGGGAAGTGCACTACAATGGCCGCCTCATCTACTCCAACAAGAGTGGCAAGTTGCGTGTGATGGTAGGTTAGGGCGTTACCTTGGAT
>JAEZCB010000035.1 GCA_023412755.1 Bacteroidota bacterium | reverse complement strand
GGGATCAGTTTTTCACTCAAGGTATAGGGATAACTGTTATGGATCCGCCCGAAAGCGGCTGATGAGGGTATCTAGTTTTGAACGCCGAAGGTAGATCGGGAAATCCCCCTTTCGTTCACATGGCCATCATCACCCTTACCACGGACCTGGGTCTGAAGGACCACTATGTGGCCACCGTTAAGGGTGCCATACTCAGCCAATGTCCCGGATGCAATATCGTGGACATAACCCATCTGATCACACCATTCGACACTGCCGGGGCCGCTTTCGTACTGCGGCAGGCCTATCCGGCATTCCCGCGAGGCACCATCCACATCATTGGTGTGAATCCGGAAGCGGACGGCAACACCGCGCACCTCATTGCCCGGCATGATGGACATTATTTCATCTGTGCGGATAACGGCATTTTCTCGTTGCTTTTCGATAGCAAGCCACAGGAAAGCTTCGAACTCACCATGAAGCTGGATGATGACCATGTGGCATTCCCCACCAAGAGTGTTTTTGTGAACGCGGCCTGCCACATCGCACGTGGCGGCATGCCCGATGTGATCGGCAGAAAAGTGGTGCAGATCCGGGAAGTGATCGGATTCCGGCCGGCGGTGGACCCCACCAGCATCCGCGGCCGCGTGGTACACATAGACACGTATGGCAACCTGGTGACCAACGTGCGCAAACAGCTCTTCGATGAGATCGGCCGGGGCAGGCCTTTCACCATCGATTTTGGATCGAAAGAGGATCGGATAACCACCATAAGCACCACCTACAGCGATGTGCCGCAGGGTGAACGTGTGGCCTTCTTCGGGGCCAGCGGTTTGTTGGAGATCGCCGTGAATAAAGGTGTGGAAGGATATGGTGGAGGGGCGGCACGGCTGTTCGGCGTGGCCAAGCAGGATGCGGTGAGGGTGGATTTTTCGGAACGAATGAGATGAATGGGATCATGATCGTAAGGATCGTTAAAATGACATTCAGGCCGGAGGAAATGGAGGTTTTCCAAGATCTCTTCAAGTCCTGGAAACCACGCATCAGGGCTTTTCCCGGTTGCCTTCACTTGGAGCTGCTGCACGACCTGAAGAACCCCGCTGTCTACTTCACTTACAGCCATTGGCGTGCGCAGGAGGACCTGGATGCATACCGTGGCTCCGATGTCTTCAGCGGCGTATGGCCAAAGGCGAAGACCATGTTCGCCGAACCTGCTGAGGCCTGGTCGCTTCACCGCGAAGCTGTAGAGATATAGACATCTGGCCTGTTTTGTGCGATCTTTAGGGCATGTTTCGCCCGTTTCTATTCATCGCCCTTCTTCTGCCATGTCCTCTTCTTGGGCAATCCGATCCCGAGGCCGTACTGGCCCAGGCAAGACATGCTTATGAGACCGGCGCTTTTGAACCCGCCCTCGCCTATACGGACAGCGCGCTGTCCCTACGGCAGGATCTCGCGGCGGCCTATAAACTCCGTGGCGACATCAAACAGCGACAGGCAAATCTGCATGGAGCCTTGTTGGATTATGCCAAAGCTGAGAAGCATGACCCAAAGGACGCGCGCCTTTACATAAGCCGCTCGGCACTCTACATCACCGAAGGCCGGTTGAAGGATGCATTGTCCGATCTGGATCGCGCGATCAAATTGGACCCCTCCGATCCCGATGCCTGGTACAACAGGGCCTGTGCTTTATATATGGAGCAGGATAATGAAGGAGCGCTGCGCGATCTGCACAAAGCATTGCAGTTGCATAAGGAGGATGCCAACGCGCTCCTGCTTCGTGGTGTGATCAAGGGTGAACTTTCCCGCGACAGCGATGGCCTCACCGATGTGGAGGAAGCCCTGCGTTTGAACCCGAACATTCCCAGTGGCAACATTAGCTACGCCGTCCTGCTGCATGGTGCCGGGCGCTACGAGGAGGCCATCGTAAGATTCACCCAGGTGATCGACCAGAAAGAGGAACTCGCCGAAGCCCATTACTTCCGCGGAGATTGCCACTACAACCTCGGGGAAAAGGAAAAGGCCTGCCAGGATTTCCGGACGAGTGCCGAAATGGGCGACCGCGATTCACAGTTCATCGTGCGCACATACTGCAACACAGATGCTACCAAGATCCCCAAGAAGGCGGGAAGGCAGCAGCGCAAGACAGTGATCGAGTTCTAGGCAGGCGCGATCGGCCTTGTTGAGGCAAGTGGCGATGCCGATCCAGCAACGGTGGCTGTGCATGGCATACGCCCTTGTATCTTGCGCCGTTCTTTTTTGCATGCTCTCGCTCATTTCCAAAGAGATCAGGGGATTTCTTGGCTCGTTGATCGGCCACATCGTGGTGGTGGTCTTCCTGCTGCTCACTGGTCTCTTCGTGTGGGTATTCCCCAACAACATACTGGACACGGGCTACGCCGACCTGGGCCCGCTCTTCTTCGTGGCGCCGTGGGTGTTCCTATTTCTGGTACCGGCCGTTACCATGCGCAGCTTCAGTGAAGAACGGCGGACCGGCACCATGGAATTCCTGCTCACCAAACCGCTCACCGGATCACAGATCGTGCTCGCGAAATACCTGGCCGCGGTGGTACTGGTGGTGCTGGCCCTGCTGCCCACACTGGTGTATTGGTACAGCCTGCACCAGCTGGCGGTGCCAAAGGGGAATCTGGATACCGGCGGCATACTTGGCTCCTACCTGGGGCTGCTCTTCCTGGCAGCGTGTTTCGCAGCGATCGGCATTCTCTCCAGCGCCCTCACGGACAGCCAGATCGTGGCCTTCCTTATCGCCGTTTCGCTCAGTTTCCTGCTTTACATGGGTTTCGAATTGATCGCCGATTTCCAGGCTTTCGGGGCACTCGAAGGACCGTTGAAATCCATGGGGATCCATGAACATTACCTGAGCATGAGCCGCGGTGTGCTCGATCTCCGGGATGTGTTCTACTACCTGGGCATGATCGCCATTTTCCTTTTGTTGACGCGCACGGTGCTGCAGAGCCGCAAATGGTGATGGGTAAGGGAGGCAAGCCACAAAAGAGCGTGATCAAGCAAGCGCGCAGCGCCAAGGCAGGTGATATCGCCGAACTCGGCATCGGCATCGGCATCGTTCTGCTGTTGCTGTTCATCGGTTCGTTCTTCACCGTACGCGCCGACCTTACGAGTGAAAAACGCTACACCCTCACTCCCGCCACCCGGGAGTTGATGGCCGAACTGCCCGATGTGGTGTATGTGCGGGTCTACCTCACCGGTGGATTGCCTGCGGACCTGCAACGCCTTTCACAAGCCACACGCGATCTTCTGGATGAACTGCGTGTGCATTCCGCCGGAAGGATCGAATACAGCTTCATCGATCCCAATGAAAGTCCGGATGAAAAGACCCGGAATGAGGTGTATGATGAACTCCAGCGCCAGGGGCTCACCTACAGCAGCATAAGGCTACGAGATAAGGGCGCCTACACGGAACGGATCATCTTCCCCGGGGCCCTGATCACCTACCAGGATCGTACCGTGCCCGTGCAATTGCTCAAGACACAGCTACGCACGCCGGATGCCGATATCGTGAACCGCTCGATCAACAACCTGGAATATGAAATGGCCAGCGCCATACGCCAGGTATTGAGTGGTGAACAGGCACGGGTGGCCTTTCTGGAAGGGCACG
Organism: Bacteroidota bacterium; assembly: GCA_023412755.1. Lineage (GTDB taxonomy): Bacteria > Bacteroidota > Bacteroidia > Flavobacteriales_F > PHOS-HE28 > PHOS-HE28. The sequence continues at coordinate 394 of JAEZCB010000035.1, read as the reverse complement.
GCGAGCTGGATGAAATGCTGGTGATGGACATCACCAAGGGATTGGAGGAACATTATAAGGTGTCGCGGGTGCGGATCGATGGGAGGATCGATGCGCTGAGCCATCGTGTGGAGGGCATGGTGGGCCGGGTGAATGACCATGAGGCGTTGATCATAGCCAGGCCGGACAGCACATTCAGCCATCGCGATAAATACGTCATTGACCAGTTCATCATGAATGGCGGCAAGGTGCTCTGGTGCCTGGACATGATGAACATGAACATGGACAGCCTGAGGGTGAACCAGTATTCCATCGCCACGCCTCTGCCCTTGGATCTGGACGATCTGCTCTTCTCTTATGGTGTGCGCATCAACAAGGACCTGCTGCTGGACCGCAGCTGTGCGCCCATCGAGAT
>JAEZCB010000013.1 GCA_023412755.1 Bacteroidota bacterium | reverse complement strand
CCCGACGCGCGCCCTTTCCGTTTCCCGGGGAGGCCGCGCTGCCACTTTACCAACACCTATCGACCATGGCCACGATCATCATCAACTCATTGGACAATACGCGCATCCGCGAACGCATCGTGCAATTGCGCCGTTCCGGAGCACCGGTGCCCGCAGAGGTATCCGCTTTGTTGAAGGAACTGGAGAAGGCTGAGTTGGTGGAGCCACAGGAGATCCCGCCCGGTGTGGTAACCATGCATTCCAAGGTACTGCTGCGCTACCTCGATTCCGATCGCACGATGGAACTGGAGCTGGTGTATCCGGAGGAAGCCGATGTGAAGCAGAAGAAGATCTCGATCTTCTCACCGATCGCCACAGCATTGCTCGGTTTCAAGGAAGGCGATCAGGTGGAATGGCCGATCCCTTCTGGCATGGCGAAATTGAAGATCGAGAAGGTGTTGCACCAGCCTGAAGCGGCCGGCCTGTATGAGGAATGAACAAAATGTGGTCGCGATATGGTCTTCCACCTGTTACGCTGCTCCCTTCATGGGGTCCGCTTTGTCTTGAGCGGAAAGTGATGTCACTTCGGCAATGAATTGTTGCACATACTCCATGCGAAGTGGCCGTTTCAAATAGCCTGTAGTATGTCTAAGCACCTCTTCCGTAAGCTCGTGGTGCGCGGTGACAGATGACATGTAGATCGGTATGTCGGGACGGCTCTTCTTCATGGAGCGTACCACATCGGTCATCACATAAGGCATGTCATAGGAACAGAGTACCACATCGATCAGGGGGAGTATCTCTACCAGCCCCATCGGCGAACTGGTCGGGATCACATCGAAGCCAGCGGAACTCAGGATCCCACTGAGCACGCGAAGGGTGAGATGATCATGCTCGATCAACAGTATGCTTGTTCTCGCAGTATCGCTCATGCTCTCTGTTTGAAATAGGGGAGCAGGGATCCAACCTTATCCCGATCCAGTGGTTTTTCCAGATAGTGGGTGACCATCGGGAATTTCTCGAACTCCTCAAGATCCCGGACCAGGTTCGAAGAGGTGAGGATACAGAACCGGATGTTCTCCTGCTCCAGCAGATCGAGTTCATCCAGCTCCCTCAATAGGTCGAACCCGGTCTGTCCAGGCATCTTCACATCCAGCAGCACCAACGTGTTCACTTGTTTCAGCGGTACGCTGTTCTGTTCAAAATAGACCAGGGCACTCTCCGCATCACCGAACACATGTATATCCCATCCGCCACCGAGCGAGCTCAGCAGGTCCATGTTGTAGAAATTGGTCACTTCGTTATCATCGATCAGTATGATCCGCTCTATTCTGCGCATGCATGGGTGGGATTTGTATCGTTATGCTTGTTCCTTGTCCGGGTGTGCTTTCCACTTCGAGGCTCCCTCTGCGTTCCTCCACAAGCCGCTTCACCAGATAGAGTCCCACTCCACTGCCTTCTTCTCCATTCGCATTCTTGAGCCTGCTGAACAGGTTGAAGAGCTTGCCCTTGTTCTTCACCAGGTCCATGCCTATTCCATCATCTACCACTTTAAGCAGCGTGGTGGTTTGTTCCTGCCGGACCTCGACCTTGATGCGAGGCCGGGTCCCAGGTCTGCCATATTTGATGCTGTTTGTGAGCAAATTGACCAGGATCGTGCGCACCGGCTCCTCCTGTATCTCCACCTGCGCATCCGATCCATTCCAATGCAATTCCGGGTCCTTCCTACGTATCAGGTGGTCACACTCCATTTCCACCGCCACCCGTAGATCGGCCAGGCTGATCCGCGAAACATTCTCACGACATTGGTTCTGTGTTCTGCTGATGTTGAGGAAGGCCTGTATCACACGCATCAAGTCGCCCAACGACGCTTCCAAATAGTGCATCACCCTCTCCTCCTTCTCGGGATCGTTGAGTCTATACTTCTTCAACAGTTCCACCATGCCCTGGATGTTGAGTGCATGGTTCTTAAGGTCATGTGCCGCCGCATAGCTGAAGCTTTCCAACGCCTCATTACTGCGCTGCAGCCCCAGATTCGCTTCACAAAGTTCTTTGGAGCTTAATTCCATCGCACGGTCCAGCAGTTGCCGGTCCTGCTCATAATGCCTGTATGATGCATCGATCCTGGCCAGAAAGGGATCAAGTTCTGGCAGTAGATGTGCCGGCACATGCTTGCGCACCTGCCGCTCCAACAACCGCGTATAGCCTTCCGCATTCATCGCTCCCTCAGGGATGTGATGGTCATGGATTGGTTGTGCAGATGGCAGATATCCCCAGTGCCGAGGGGCGCGATCTCGCCATATGAATAGAAGCCCGCCACAGTGGTGCCTGCACCAAGCGCGGCCGAGGCCTCCTCGATCTCCTCCTCCGTGCGTTGACCAAGGATCAGTTTGCGCCCCACGCAGCTCACAAGCAGCGCCAGTTCGGGATCATGTACAAAGTTTTTCCTTGATATGCCTGCCGCATCCGCAGCACCATCTATGAGCTTCTCGAAATTGGCCTTCATGAGCCGCACGGTGGATCCCTGCGGAATGTTGCCAGCGAAGGTCATGCTCTGGTCATCCTCATTCACCGAAAGGATCGTTCTAATGAGGCGCTCCTTGGTTCCCTCCACCACCATCTCCAAAGGGAAAAGCAGTGCCGACCCGGGTAATTCGGCCGCACGATCGCCCAGGTAGCTCTTGTACAAGGCAAGCGCTCCCTTACCATCGATCTCATGGACCACATTGCCCATTGAACGGGTTATCACACGCTCCGGACCGAAGGGTTCCCAGCCCGTGCGCGTGCCGCAACCCACCTCGAGGGAATCGCCATGGAAAGTGACCACGGCCACCTGCCCCGGTCCGGGCTTTCCGTTCAAGCCTACCAAGGTGCTCTGGAACCGCGCATCATCACCCGCCAGCCCGCCTGCCACTGGTATTGTGGGGCCAATGATGTTGCCGATGCCTTCCACCAAGGCACTGCCATTCACCGACAATCCATCCGCGATCACATACAGCAACCGCATGTCCGCGACTTCCGGAAGAAAGTGGGTGCCGATCATTTCACCAAGCTCCCGATCGGTCAGACCCTGCACCTGAAAAAGTGCACCTTGCACCTTCGTATCCTTGAATTTGATGGCCGTGGCGGTGATGTCATCATCACTTACGCAATTGCCAAGGATGTTGCCCGATGTGCTCCCGATCACCACCTGGCCACTGCGGAATGGTGCCGCATACGCTTCATACGGAACACCATTCTCCAGAAGCATGCGCTGGCCAAAGATCAACGTGAGGTCCGGAGAAAAGTCCAGCGACTTGCCATCACTCCCTTTCCAGGAACCTTGCTGCCAGGTGAATTGCCCTGTCTTCATCGCTGTGGTTTTATTGTGGTGGACCTACACTTATTTTTTACGCGGCATTCCGGTCTTGGTTTCGCTCCAGCTTGAATCCTAGCAAAAGCACATCATCCACCTGTTCCCTGTCCCCTTTCCATTCCAGGAATGCTTGCTCCACCAACTCCTGTTGTTCACGCATTTCCAGGAAGGAGATCCTTTGCAGAAGCTCCCGCATCCTGTTCCGGCCAAAGCGCTTATCCCTATTGCCACCGAACTGATCAGAAAATCCATCTGAAAAAAGGTAGAACCTGTCGCCATCCTCCAAAGGAATGATCACATTATCGAAAGGGAGCCGGTCCGTTGGTTCGCCTACACTTGTTCTTGATGATGCGTATGTGTGCAACGATCCATTCATGCGGTACAATGTGCTCATGGCCCCGGAGAACATGATGATGCCGTTCTGCCTATCGATGCTGCAGATCGCTATGTCCATGCCATCGGAGATCCTGGCGGCGGATCGGTTGAAGGGATCCCGGATGCACCAATGCAGGTAATGCAGGATCATGGCCGGATCGGTGACCCCTTTCTCAAGCACGATGTTGTTCAGGGAGTTCATGCCCAACATGGTCATGAAACCACCTGGTACACCATGGCCCGTGCAATCCGCCACGGCGAGCACCGTGACCCCATCATGCCGGGCGATCCAATAGAAATCACCGCTCACAATATCCTTCGGAGAATAGAAGAGCAGCATATCCCCCAATTCCTCCTGCATCTGCTGGATCGATGGAAGACTGGCCATCTGGATATTCTTCGCATAGCGTATGCTGCTCTGGATGTTCTCGGTCTGGTCCATCATCCTGTTGCGCAGTTTCTTGATATGCGCGAGAAAGGCACTTATGGAGAGGTAGCAGATCATGGAAACGCCGATCACATTGAGCAGGAAGAAGACCGGTGAGAATGATACATGGAATGGTCTCCATGGAAGCTGATACTGCTCGATCACGACCGCCACGATGATGATGGAAATGCAAAGGAGGAAGACGCGTTTGGCGAGCAGCCTGTCCTTGATGAAACTCGTGCTCAGCGGTGCCATGAACATCCAGACCATGATACCGCCGGAACCGCCGATACCGCCGATCATCTCCTGCAACAGGGGCCACGTGATCATGTTGAGGTAACAGAAACCCAGCACCTTCGGATCCTCGGCCTGATGCACCAATAAATGGCGCAGTACGAGCACCAGACCCAGGATATGTAATCCCATGATGATGATGGGAAGGGGATCACCATGGGCGAAAAGGGCAAGCGTTAGGGCCAGCCCGATCGCGAGATTCGTGAGAACGATGGAAGAAAGGATGTGTCCGCGAAAGCTTTGGGTGGGCCAGCTTCTGGCACCGAGTGATCGCGCGATAAGACGCAATAGTGGATTAGGCCCTTTTGTCCACCTCATCTGCCCCGCATTCGACCCCACCATGCTACTGTATTTTTCCAGTTGGCATAACGCTATCCCCATGATGAAGGTTACATGTGGCAGGTCTTTCTCCATCACGTACCATCGTGTCTTTCGTAACTTCAGGGAATGCCTGTGATCATAGGGGCCAGTGGCTGGCAGTACAGGGATTGGCGTGATGCCTTCTATCCGCGAGGCGTGCCACAGAAGAACTGGTTGGAATACTACGCTGAGCGGTTCAAATGCGTGGAGATCAACAACAGCTTCTATATGCTGCCCAAAGAGGAAACGTTCGCCAGCTGGCACTTAAGATCCCCAGATGATTTCCTTTTCGTTGTGAAGGCGAGCCGCTTCATCACACACATCAAACGACTGAAGGATACGAAGGAACCGGTGCGCCGCTTCATGGAACATGCGCGGAACCTCGGCGATAAACTGGGTCCGATCCTACTGCAACTTCCGCCCAATTTGCACAAGGATGCGAAAAACCTGGAGCGCACGATCGGATATTTCGGTGACGTGCGACTCACGTTGGAATTCCGCCATGAAAGCTGGTACGATGACGAGGTCTTCGATCTGTTGAAGCGGCACAACATTCCGCTAACCCTTGCCGATCGGGAGGAATCGCCGATACAGCCGTGGTGGAAGACCGCGAAATGGTGTTACATCCGTTTCCACCATGGCAGGCGGAAACCCTGGCCCTGTTACACACGCGATGGCCTGAAGATGTGGGTGGACAGGATCGGCGAATTCTGGGGGAAACACGGTACTGTCCACGTCTTCTTCAACAATGATCCAAAATGCTGCGCACTTGACGATGCGATCACTTTTGCTGAGGAATGCGACAAGGCCGGGCTGAAACCCACACGTGTACCACAACGACATGAGGTGACGGTGGAAGGGTGGCTGGGGCCGGGACGGAGACCGGCAGGCGATCTTTTCAAATGAATGTAGGGGCTGGTGAAGAATGACCGCGGGCCCCTTTGGACCGGTTCCTAGTACTCCATTCGGATCAGGCTGCCAGTGCCCGTGATCTCACTGTTGATCACAGGATCTCCACGATAGTACACGTTGCCAACATCCTTGATCTGCACATTCATCTCCTGGAAGGCCCAGCAACGGAAATCGCCAAGGCCACTGTTGTTCACGTTCACCACGGGAGATCGGAATTCCGTTGCATCGATCACCCCCATCATGTCACTGTAATAGTTCGCGAAATGGGCCGCTCGCCCTTTCAGCACAATGTCGCCTGCACCCGTGTGCAGCCCGATGAATAAGGCATCCACTTCCAGGATCAGATCCGCCGTACCCATGGCTCCCCATTGCTCCAGCCGGAATACAGGCCGCTCTATGGTATCGGTACAGGTGATGTTGCCCGCACCCCGGATGGTAAGCGTATGCGCATCATGCAATGGTACGCGAACCGTGATGCGGGGCTTGAAGCTGCGCACCCAATTGCAGCGATTGCCGTTCCGTATCATAAGTATGCCATCGGATATTTCCGTACGTACCTGGTGCAGCAGATTCCTTCCTGCCTCAACTTGCACGGTACCTGATGGGCGCTCCTCGAAGATCAGGTCTATGCGATCGTCCAGATCGATCTCATGGAACTGTCCCAGCTCGCGCACTTCCGACCGCATCGGGCCTGTGCTGGTGATGCAATCATCCCATTGATCGCGCTTGCAGCCACAAAGGGCCACCAGCAATATCAATATGTACAGGGTCCTCACCATCTGTATCCGATGCCCCATTCCCAATGATCGGCCACGGCCCAATGGCTTTTCAATCCCACATGCAGCAACAGCTTCCTACCCGGCTTGTACCGCATTCCGAGCCGGTGGAAGAAGGCCGATTCATCCGGGAAAGGCGTGTACACATACGCGCCCATCTGTACCAGCAACTCGCCCCTGCCCAGGCCCAGCGACCAACCCGTATGCAGGCCGAGTTGCGTATGTGCCAGACGTGAGCTTTCCCGCAACTCAGGGTGCCTGGTGAGCAGCGTGCCCTTATTGAAAACATCGGCTCCCACGGCCCAGGAGGAACGTGGTGAAATGCCCCATTGCATCTGGCCCATTACAGCGTACGCGCTGTACTGCCCACTTTGCGGACGGGCCACTTCACATATCCCGAAAGCGCCCATGATGCTTGCCTCCTTCGGCCGGCGCGCGGCAGGTAGAGTATCCGAGCGCATCGCTGCGGCCGGGTGCGGAGAGATCGCATAACCCACCCCACCGCTAAGGGAGATCAGGTTCAGGCCCAGATTCGGAAGCTGATATGCACCATTGCTCCAATGATCGATGGAGACACCGGCCGAAGCCCGGAACCGGCCGAAGTCCCTTCTATACTCGATCATCAACTGGATCGCAGTGTTCAATCTTGTGCCGTTGGCGATCTGCTTGATGTTCTCCGTGCGATGGAAAGGTTTGAAGATGTAGCCCAGACCCCAGCCCAGCCTCATGCCGAAGTCACTCTTTTCCCTGTGGATGAATGGCAGATGGAGGTATGGGATCAATCGTACCCCTCCACCAATGATGTCCGGATTGGCCATGCCGGAATACATGACCCCAAAGCCATATCCCGCACCTGGATAGAGGCGCTGCCAGGGGCGATCCCCATTGAATCGTTTTTCAACATTCATCTCGAACGCCGCAGCATGACCTTCCACCAGATACCAGGCGGCAGGCCTGTGCGGCCACAGGAAACCCAGATGGCTCCGGGCGCCAAGTACCCATGGCTGGGTGTTCTCCTGTGCCAGGCAGGCCAGGGGTGAAAGGATCATTAAGATCAGCGGCCAGCGCATCAGTGAAAAAACTACGCGAGTACCCACGGATCCTGCGGAACAAAGCGCTCGTGTCCGTACTGGCGCATGTAAAGATCATAAACTATCCCATCCGCGAGACCCACCTTCGGCACAAATACCTCTTCGATGTTCGCATACTCCATGATCCGCAGAAAGATGTCCGCTGCGGGAATGATCACATCCGCCCTATCCGGACGCAGCCGGAGCCGTTTGATCCGGTCCTCGTAGCTGTATGAAGCAATGCGATCGCGGTGCATCCTGATATCCTTTCGAAGGAGTGGCTCACCATAGGCATTCCCATTCTCCTTGAAGATGCGGTTTATGTTGCCCCCCGTGCCAATGGCCAGTACGACATCATGCCGCTGCTGCAGCTCCACCAGGAATTCACGCACTTCTTCCCAGGTACCCTCGTGCACCTTCTGTTTCAGCATGCGCACGGTACCTATTAGGAAACTGGCGGCCTTTACGGGACGCCCACCTTTCAACAACGTGATCTCCGTGCTGCCGCCACCAACATCGATGTACAGGTAGTTCCGCTCTTTCAGGAGATCCTGGGTCCAGAAGGTGTTCACGATCAGGTCGGCCTCCATCCGGCCATCGATCACATCCATATGCACCCCGCTTTCCATTTCCACCCGGTGGATCACCTCCTGTCTGTTCTGGGCCTCGCGC
>JAEZCB010000220.1 GCA_023412755.1 Bacteroidota bacterium | reverse complement strand
GTGTAAGTATTGTCCAGGCCCTGAACCTGCTTTCGGCCTATCTCGGTACGAGCCAATGGCCCCATCGCGTAATAGAATTGCCGGGCGTCCAATTCCCATAGAATGCCATCACGGCTGGTACGGACCTCCAGTAGCCTGTTGTCCGCATCATAACGATAACTATGGTGGAATTCATCCCATTGTCCATCCTGGTAATGCACCTTTCTTACATTACCACTGAGCAGATCATATTCATATTCGATCTTCTTGAAGGACTGACCGAACGGCTCCAGATCCTTGATCTCCTGGAGCAGTGTGCGTACATTACCATGAATATCATAACTGTAGTGGGTACCTCTCAAACCTCCGCAGGGTCTCACGCAGTGGACCCTGCGCAAACACGGTTTTTGTTGGTAAGATCCCAGGAATTCAAGCAGTAATGAAATGCCAGCGTATAGCGTGGTCTCGGCCGCATGGCGTTGTGTGGTCACCTCCCGGCTGGGTATAACCGATCCCCTTACAAACTCAACATCTCCTTGAACCTGGTGGCCTGCCGCCGGCTTACTTCGATCTGCTCACCACTCTTTAGTTTCAGCATGAAGCCGCCGTTGAACCAGGGTTCCACTTTTTGCACCCAGCGCAGGTTAACTATGTGCTTGCGGTTGGAGCGGAAGAAGATGTGCGGATCCAGTTTTTCCTCGAGTTTGTTCAGCGAGCGCAGCACAAGCGGTTTCTGGTCGCTGAAGCGTACGCGTATGTAGTTGCCTTCGCTCTCGAAATAGCGCACATCCTTCAAGGTGAGGAACCAGCACTTCTCGCCATCCTTTAGGAACACCTGGTCTTCCTCCTGGAGGGTCTTGCGCTGGAGTTCACTTTCCTCGTTGGATTCCTGCAACTTGTTCACCGCCGCTTCCAGCCGCTCGGGATCGATCGGTTTAAGCAGGTAGTCCAGCGCATTCACCTCGAAGGCCTTGAGGGCATGCTCATCATAGGCGGTAACGAAGATCACCTGTGGCGCCTGTTCCAGCGATTCCAGCAATTCGAAACCCGTGCGGCCGGGCATGTTCACGTCCAGGAAGAGCAGGTCCGGCTTTTTTTCGGCGATCATCGTTTCGGCCTCATCGGCGTTGCCGGCCTCGCCCACGATCTCCAGGTCCTCATACTTCTCCAGCAGGGAGGCGAGTTCCTTGCGTGCCAGCCTTTCGTCGTCCACGATGATCGCTTTCATTTTCGTTGAGGTTTTTGCGTGCGTTCGAATTCCAGCGGAACTTCCACTTCGGTGATCACCATGCCATCGCGGTTGGTGATGTTCATGTGGGCCTTTCCGCCGTAGATCATTTCCAGCCGTTTGCGTGTGTTACCAAGGCCTATGCCGGTGCCATCTATGCGCCCGGGTTCATAGATGCCGGTGTTGCGCACGGAAAGCACCAGACACTCGAAGCCCCGTTGCGCCCCAATGATCACATCGCCACCGCCGGGAAATTTGGCTATGCCGTGGCGCACGGCGTTCTCCACCAGCGTCTGCAGCAGCATGGGCGGCACGGGCACCCTTTCCACACCGGGTTCTATCTCGAACTTCACGCGCAGCCGCTCTTCATACCGGATGGCCTCCAGCCCGAGGTAGGCCTTCACAATGTCTATCTCCTCGCCCAGGGGCACCACCTTGCGCTTCACGGTGGCCATGGCATTGCGGAGTATGGCGCTGAGCAGGGTGATGGAACGTTTGGCATGCTCGGGATCCTCATCGATCAGCGCGCGGATGCTGTTGAGCGCGTTGAACATGAAGTGCGGGTTGAGCTGCGCGCGCAGGTTGTTGAGCTGGTTCTCACGATCGGCCGCCTCCAGCCGCAGGTTGCGGATCTCCTCCCGGCGGTGGCGTATGAAGTAGTTGTAGGCCAGGTAGCCCAGGGCCCACATGAACAGCAACACCACCCAATTGAGCGCACGGCCGAAAAGGATCACGAAGCCGCTGGAGAGCAATGGCGCATATGCGGTGAAGTACAGGTCGTGGATCACCGTTTCCATGAGGAAGGCCAGCACACCCATGGCCACCGATGCCAGCGTGAGGCGCGGCAGCACGAAGCCGATGTGCCTTTCCAGCCAATGACTGTGTATGATGAGCATGCGGAAGAGGTGCGAGATGCCCACGCCGATGAGAAAACCGGCGGCAAGCATTTTAAGCAGATCCGTGTTGGCGGTGCCGGTGATGAAATTCCAGAGCCAGAGGAAGCCCATGTAGAAGGCCCAGCCACTCAATTGGGTGGCCCAGTACAAGGCCTTGGGGCTCCTGTAGCGCATGGTTGATGTCGCGGGCGGCACGCGATGCAGGGTCCGAATATATCCGGGGCATTCCTTTGGTGCGAGGCGATCACATGGAAGGCGGGTGGGGAGGATGGGCGCGATGGGGGAGGTATGGATCGATGCGATCGGGGGAACGGTCCGGGCCGAATGCCTTTGATGGCGAAGTGCATCGGGCCTTCAGCCCTCCTGAGAATACGCGGGCTAACCAATCCATCTTGATAGGATGGGTTGGTTGTCCCGGGCCTTCGGCCCTGCCGCTGTGATGGGCCAGGTCTGATATCTTCGGCCCCCCCGCGATGAATTTTCTTGGCCACCTGTACCTCTCCGGCGATGAGCCGTTGACGATAGTGGGCAATTTCATGGCGGACTCCGTGAAGGGCAGGGACTTGAGCGCCTACCCGGAGGCGGTGCGGCGGGGCATCATACTGCATCGCGCCATAGACACGTTCACCGATCAGCACCCGCTTTTTGTAACCGGCCGCGCCAGGGCACGTATACACATGGGTAGATACGCCGGAGTGGTCATGGACCTGTTCTATGACCACCTGCTTGCCGTTCACTGGGAACGGTGGCATCCGGAGCGGTTGGCCGATTATGCCCAACGCATGTACGCGCTGCTACATACCCACAGGGAGTTGCTCCCGGAGCGCACGCGCCACATGTTGCCCTATATGATACACGGCGACTGGCTCACCTCCTACGCGAGCATGGATGGCCTTTCGCAGGCATTGGCCGGATTGTCGCGGCGTGCATCGCAGGGCTCCATCATGCTGGGTGCCGAGCGCATCCTGGCCGGGAATTTGGAGGCGTACCGTACCGAATTCGAGGCGTTCCTCCCACTCATCGAACAACACGTCGAACCCCTGCGATGATCCACAAAGGCACATGGACCTGGTGGGTCGGCATCCTGTTGGTGCTGGCGTGTGTGGGGCTGTTCGCGGTACGCAAGAAGCCAAACTCCGCCATGGCCGCTGGCACGGGGGTGTGGAAGGTGAAACCGCTGGATCGCGACCTGGACACCATACGGGGCGATACGCTGCGTGTGCTGGTGCTCAACGATCCCCTCTGCTATGAGGAACGGCCCAAGGCGGTGACCGGTCTGGAGTGGGAACTATTGAAACGTTTCGCCCGGCAGGAGGATCTGGAGATCAAGGCCGTGCCCATGGACCATCTGGATTCCATGCTGCTGGCCTTGCAGGAGGGTAAAGGCGACATCATAGCCGCACAGATGACGCGCAGGCGGGATCGCAGCGAGTGGCTGGCCTTCACTTCGGCCTACCGCATGGTGCGGCCCGTGCTGGCCACCCTGCGCCCGGATCCCATAGCCACAGGCAACGTGAAGGGTGCCATGGTCACCGATCGTAAAGACACGGCCGAGATGAGCGCATGGTCCCCCTTCACCGATCCGGACTATCGTTTCGATATTCCTGGCCGCAGGCAACTGCCCATGCATGTGGATCAGCAGATAACACCGGAGGATCTGCTAATGGAGGTGGTATTGGGCAGGCATGGTGCCACGGTGGTCACCGATGCGCGTGCCGCCTATGAGGCAGGCCGGTTCCCCGTGGTGGAATTCAGCGGGCCAATAGGGCCAGCACAACCTGTATGTTTCGCCGTGCGGAAGAATGCCAGCCGCCTGCTGAAGGCCCTCAACACCTGGATCGAAAGCCAGGAAGAGCGCGAGGCCCGCGAGATGATCACCAAGGCATACAGCAGCAGGATCCCGCGCTCCGGGCCCATCCGCACACGCAAGCCCATCAAGGTGCAGGGAGATAGCATATCACCGTTCGACATGCATTTCCAGGCGCATGCGATCATGATCTCCTGGGATTGGGAGTTGCTCGCGGCCGTGGCCTACAAGGAATCCAGGTTCGATAGCACGGTGGTCTCCACGATGGGTGCGCAGGGCATCATGCAGATCATGCCGCAGACCGCGAAAGGCCTGGGACTGTCTTTGGAGGATGATGTGGGTGAGCATGTGCGGGCCGCCGCGGAATACCTGGCCCGGCTGGATGTGATGTGGAAGCGCGCGATCACCGATCGGGAACAACGCCTGCGGTTCGTGCTGGCATCCTACAACGCCGGTCCCGGCCACATCATAGATGCGCAGCGCCTGGCGGAGAAGATGGGTCTGGATCCCAACAAATGGGAGCACAATGTGGAGCGTGCGGTGTTGCTGAAGGCCAAGCCACGCTACTTCATGATGCCGGAGGTACGGAACGGCTACTGCATAGGCAGCCAGGTGTTCCACTATGTGCGCGATGTGGTGGCCATGTACCGTCAACTAAAGGCACGGCCACGCTCGGAGAGCAAAGAGCTGATCAGTGCCATTCCGGACTCGGCCGGCATATAGAGCCTGTCACTGTACACGGTGATCAGTACCTTCAGGTTCATGGCACGCCCTTCCTGATCGCCCCAGCATTCCAACAGCACATTGCCGAAGCGTTGTGGCAGTGGTGGCCGCGATCCACTGCTGCGGATAGATGGTTTCAGGTAATAGCGTTCCCGGTGCTCCCCTTCCTCGCTGATCCGGTGGTCCGAGAGGTGCAGGCCGTACCCTTCCTCCAATGTCCGATCCTTGAATTCCTCCAGCAGGTGGTTGAGCACATCGGCAGCTGCATGCTTGGGCCGGGTGATCTGGATGCCCGTGGCCTGCGTGGTGGAGAACACATGCAGGGCAGTATCCGCCGAGCGCCGCTCCTGATCCAGCAGTTCGCGGTAATGGGCCAGAAGCGCACGGCGCTCCTCACTGGCTTTCCACTGCTGGTGGCGCTGCAGGAAAGATCCACTTCTCTCCAGGGGGCCATGGTGCAACTGCCCGCTGCGCCGCACGCTTTCGCCAAAGAGTTCCTCCTTCAACCGATCGAACCAATCCACAGCGGCAAGTTAAGGTGGCAAGCCAGAAGCATGACGCATGCGGGTGGCTAGCTTGCAGCATCAAAACATCCAGGACCATGAAGAAGATCGTTTATCTCGCCACTGCGCTCATGTTGTTCACGGCTTGTTCCATGCGCCTGCCCGTAAGCAGTTCCGGCCCTGTCACGGGTTCCAAGACGGGTACATCCAAAGCAGTGATCATTCTGGGATTCTATTTCAACCAGGATGCGTCCATCGAGGCCGCCGCGCAGGCCGGTGGCATAACTACCGTGCATACCGTGAGCGTGGAGCACCGGAACATACTTAACGTTTACCAGACCATAGAGACCAGGGTCACGGGGGAGTAGGGCCTGCGGTGTTGCATGGCCTTATGGGGGCCACCATGGCCATGGTGCAGGATCCGGGGGACATGTGGATCTTGAAGTTCGATGCGGCCGGTTCGCTCATTTGGGTCCGCCACCTGCATGTCCGGATGGGAGAGCATCGGACCCTGCGTTTTGTGAAACAATGAGGGCCATGGTGCGGGCAGGAGGCTTAACTTCAGCTGCCATGGACGTATTCTCCTTCACCACCACCCATTCCACCGGACCGGAAATGGGCCTGCTGCTTTTAGAGAATGATGAATGGGTGCTGGTGATGCACATACCGGCGGACTATGCGCTGGACGGATACAAGCTGTACAGGAAACGGTACCTAACGGCACGCACCGCAGGCGAGGAGGAGCACCGTGTGGCCAGGGTGCTGCGGTTGAAAAGGGTGGAGCGGGAGCCGCCCGAAGGCTTCCAGTTCGCAGATACGCTCACCATGTTGCAGGAGATAGCGCATGATCATGGCCTGATCGAGTTCTATGATGAGGAAGAAGGAGAGACCTTCTACGGCAGGATCCATTCCGCAGCGGATGGCATGATCACCCTGGAGATGATCGATGCGGATGGCCACGCGGAAATAGACATGGACCAGAACCATGTGCTGGAGTTGATCTCGGAGATCACCTTCGGGTCGGACTACCTGAATTCCCTGTATCTGCTTTGGAAGGATACACGGCGGGAATGATGGCGGCGATCATTGGGATCCGCTAACTTGCGTGGATCATGCTACGGCCCCTCCACCACTTCGCACTTTGTTCCCTCATTTTATTGGCCACACCCACGTTCGCTCAAGAGGAGATCGATCTTCCCAAGGGCATGGCCCCGCATGAGTGGGAGCTGATCGATGCCTACCGCGATAGCCGTGCAGGTGTACTACGCGGCATTACCGCTCCGCCACCCGTGCCGGTGCGCACCATGGGGGAGTGGGAGGAGATCCAGACCTTGTGTGTCACCTGGCGAAGCTACCCGGAAGTACTCAAGCAGATCGTCCGCTACGCGAAGGAGGAATGTGAGGTGATGGTCATCTGTGCCTCCAGCGGCGGCAATTCACAATCGTCCATCACCAGCTATCTGCTGGGCAACAATGCCGGCGGGCCACCATTGCCCAACCTCAACAACATCACCTTCCAGACGGCATCATCCAACAGCGTTTGGATCCGTGATTATGGCCCCGAGACCATGTACTTCAACGAGGTGGATTCGCTGGTGCTGCTGGATTGGATATACAACCGGCCAAGGCCAGCGGACGATGTGCTTTCCGACGTGATCGGCAACGCGAAGAACATTCCGGTGTTCAACACCACCCAGGCGCCGAACGATCTGGTGCATACCGGTGGGAATTTCATGGCGGATGGTTTTGGCACCGGCTTCTCCTCGAACCTCGTGGTGTATGTGAATGGCCCTTCGGGTAACTTCAACCAGACCAACAAAAGCGCGGCGCAGATCGATGCCATCATGCAGCAATGGATGGGCATCCAAGGCGGTCGTTATGTGAAGATGACCGAGCTGCCCTACGACAACATCAGTCACATCGACATGCATATGAAGCTGCTCGATGAGGAGACGTTGTTGGTGGGCGAATTCCCGCCCGGCGTTTCCGATGGGCCGCAGATCGAACAGAACCTCGCCTTCGTGCTTGCCAACTACACCTCCGTGTTCGGTACCCCATATGAAGTGGTGCGTGTGCCCATGGTGCCAAGCACCAGTGGTGGCTATCCGGGATCGCCTTACGGTAACGCATACTACCGCACGTATGCGAACCAGATCTTCATCAACAAGACCGTGCTGGTGCCAACCTACCGGGAGCAGTATGACACCACCGGGTTGCGGATCATCCGTGAGGCCTTGCCGGGATATCGCGTCGTTGGCATCAATTGCGAGAACATGATCTCCGCGAGCGGTGCCATCCACTGCATCACCAAGGGCATTGGTGTAAGCGATCCGCTGCTCATCCGCCACCAAAGGCTTCGCGATGTTTTCGCGGGTGCCGACCCGTACGAGGTCACGGCCTACATACGGCACAAAAGCGGTATAGCCGCCGCGGATCTCTACTGGACCACCGACACCACCGCAGGCTTCACCGCGATCCCCATGGTGGCCGGTGCCGGTAACAACTGGAGCGCATCCATTCCTGCGCAACCTGCGGGCAGCACGGTATTCTATTACATACGCGGTACGGCGAACAATGGCAAGATGATGGACCGGCCCATCGTGGCGCCACAGGGCGCATGGCGGTTCAAAGTGAATGCTGTGGATATACCGGCCACAGTAAAACTGTTCCTGGAAGGGCCGTACGATGCGGGCACGGGACTCATGAGCGATCAACTCCGTATACAGGGTCTCATTCCCACGCAGGAACCCTTCACCGGTCTTGGCTTCACCATGAACGGTGGTTCCGGTGCCACTTTACAACCCGCTGTGCTCAATACTTCTGGCAGCCAGGCCGTAGTGGATTGGGTGCTGGTGGAATTGCGCGATGCTGATGCAGCAGACCAGGTGCTGCGTACCTATCCGGCCCTGCTTCGCCGGAACGGCACCGTGGTGATGCCGGATGGTGGACCCTTCAAGTTCGATGTGGGCGGCAGCTACCATATCGCCGTGCGCCACAGGAACCATTTTGGTTGCATGACCGCGCAGGCGCTGGAACTGCAGCCAGGTCTTTCGCTGGATCTGTCGCTGCCGGCCACCGCCACCTGGGGTACAGATGCACGCGACCAGGTGAATGGCGTTAGCCTGCTCTGGGCCGGTGAGGTGGTGCGCGATGGCGACCTGAAGTACACCGGCGCCAACAACGATCGCGATCCCATACTGGCGAAGATCGGTGGTGTGATACCTACGAGCACGGCGGCCGGATACCATCTGGAGGATGTTGATCTGGACGGTGTGGTCAAATACACCGGTGCCAACAACGATCGGGACAGGATCTTGCAGAATGTGGGCGGCGTGGTGCCAACCGCCATCCGGGTGGAACAGCTGCCTTGATGCCGGATGGGAAACCCACCATCATGCCCTGATATTCACCAGGATACTCCGGAAGCTTCGTAGTTTTGAGGTCACCTGCACATGAAGAATCATTTCCTTCTTTCCGCTTTTTCTCTGATCCTTGCGCTTCCGCTCCAGGCTCAGGATCCGCTCCCCAAAGGCCTGGCACCACATGAGGTGCCACTGATCCCCGAATACCGGGAAAGCCGTGCGGCCGCAGCGAGGGACAACACCGCACCACCGGAGTTTCCTGTGCGCACCATGGCCGAATGGGAGGAAGTGCAGAGTCTGGTGGTCGCATGGGAGGGATACTCGGGCATTTTGAAGCAGATCGTGCGGCATGCCAAGGAGGAGTGCGAAGTGATCATCGTGTGTGATGATCCCGGCTCAGTTACCTCATACCTCCAGAACACGCAGGCCGGTGGGCCCATCACCGATCTCACCAACATCACCTTGCTTCAGGCCCCTTCCAACAGCATCTGGGTGCGGGATTACGGCCCGGAGGTGATCTACCAGAACGAAGTGGACAGCCTCATGTTGCTGGATTGGATATACAACAGGCCGCGGCCGCTGGATGATGCCGTGAGCCAGGTGATCGCCGATCACAAGAACATTCCGCTTTACAGCACCACCGTGGCCCCGTACGACCTGGTACACACCGGCGGCAACTTCATGGCCGATGGCTTTGGTACCGCCTTTTCTTCCGCATTGGTCCTTTACGAGAATGGACCCAACGGAGACTTCAACCAGACGGTGAAGAACGAAGCGCAGGTCGGTTCCATCATGGAACAATTCATGGGCATACAGCAGGGCCGGTACATCATCATGGAGGAACTCCTTTATGACAACATCAGCCACATCGACATGCACATGAAGTTGTTGGATGAGGAGACCCTCCTGGTGGGTGAATTCCCGGCGGGCATCAGCGATGGTCCGCAGATCGAAGAGAACATCGAATTCATCCAGAACAACTATAATTCGGTCTTCGGCACACCCTACGAGTTCATCCGGGTACCCATGCCACCGAGTTCCTCCGGCAACTATCCGGGGCCTCCTTTCGGTAACGGTTACTACCGCACCTACGCGAACAACATCTTCATAAACGGTACCGTGATCGTGCCCATCTATCGTGAGGAGTATGATACCACAGGCCTCCGGATCCTACAGGAGTCGCTGCCCGGGTACAATGTGGTGGGCATCGATTGTGACGATCAGGGATCGAACATCATCAGTGCCAGTGGCGCCATCCATTGTATCACCAAGACCATCGGCGTGGCCGATCCCTTGCTGATCCGCCACCAGCGACTGCGCGATACCTACGAGACCATTGAGCCTTACGAAGTGGAGGCGTACATACGCCACAAGTCCGGGATCGCATCCGCACGCATATTCTGGACCACCGATACCGCACAGGGATTCGCATCTGTGGACATGCTGGCGGCCGCCGATAACATGTGGACCGGCCATATCCCGGCGCATCCTGCGGAAACCACCATCTTCTATTACATAGAGGCCACCGCCAACAGCGGCAAGGTGCAGGTACGGCCTTTGGTAGCGCCCGAGGGCTGGTGGAAGTTCAAGGTGCTGGACTTTTCTTCCGCTGTTCCTGCAACGGATGGACCGATGGTGGGAGCGGTCTATCCCAACCCAACATCCTCCGTGCTGGTGGCCGAGGTGGTCGGCACCGGTGATGAGCGTGTGCGCGTTTCCCTGCACGATGCGCTGGGCCGGGAGGTGATGCTGATCCACGAGGGGCGCATGTACAGCGATGGCCGCGTGTTCGCCGATCTGAGTGGCCTGGGCGAAGGTGCCTACCTGCTGGTGGTGGAGAACCACGCCGGCCGTACGGTGCACAAGGTGGTGAAGCGGTAGACCCGATCCACTGGTGAATGGGCCGCTGCCTTAAAGCGGCGCATTCCATGTAGAGACCGCGGATCCTACTTTCGCCGCATGCGCCAGACCATCATCAACCTCAGTAAGCGATCCCTCCCGCACGGGGTAAGGTTGATGCTGCGCCGATTGAATTGGCGGAGGCTTTATTTCAGCCAGACCATTTTCTGTGCATCTCCGGAAGGTGGGGTCTACTGCACCATCGCGGAGCGCCCGTTCAAGAAGTTCATCGATCTGCGTGGCGATCGCATCGGTCCCAGCAATGGCTCGCGCAGCAGGCAGCGGCTGGTGTGGCATTACCTGAAGGAGGAGGTGGGCATCCTGAAGAAGCCCATGCGTGTGTTGCATGTGGCACCCGAACTGGCCTTCATGGAGATACTCGGCCGGCTGCAGCACCTCGAGTACCTGCCCGGCGATAAGATGGTGGAAGGGTATGGCGATCAGAAAGGTGTGCACAACTTGGATCTCACGGCGCTCGATCTACCGGATGCGCGATTCGATCTGGTGATCTGCAACCATGTCCTCGAGCACATTCCTGACGATAGGGCCGCGATGAGGGAGATGTACCGCGTGCTGGCACCAGGAGGGCAGGCCGTGATCACGGTGCCTGTGCGGGAGGATCTGCAGCGTACCTATGAGGACCCCACCATCACCACACCTGCACAGCGCAGGAAGCATTTCGGGCAATGGGATCATGTGCGGTTCTATGCATTGGATCTGAAGGAGCGCCTGCAGGAAGCGGGATTCCAGGCCGTGGTGGTGCGCTATGGCCGGAATTTCAGCAAGCGGGAATACGAGCGGTTGGGCTTGTGCGATGATCCGATCTTCGTGGCGAGGAAGCCTTAGAAGTCATCGAACCTGCGGCGCAGGTCCTTCTTCTCGATGTCTTCATGGAAGTAGTACCGCACATCCAGGGTGAGGTAGCTTCCATCCAGTACCCCGCGCATGTTGTAGGGGAAAAATCCGCTGGGCCGGTCGTAATAAGTGAATTCGGCCACGGCCATGTCATTGAACGGGCGGTGGTAGCTGCCACCGAGGTAGAAGGTGCCGTGTTGATCCGTGCGGTATTCCACGCCCATGTTACCGAGAATTCCGGTACGCACCCAATTGTATCGGTAGATGTAGATGCGCCCTTCTTCCACATCCCGTTGCACATCACTGGGATACAGGTCTATGGAAAGCCCCAACGCCGTGTTCATCCAGGTCCTTTCGCCAAGGCGGATGTAGACCAGGCCCATCAGCGGCACCTCATACCCTACGAATCGCACCCGGTCCGCGCCGGCGTAACCATTGGTGTCATTGAACAACTGGAAATCGTATGCCCTGCGGATCTGGGAGATGCCAGTCTCCAGGGATATGGCATTGCTGAGGCCTACCCGCACATTCATGCCGAAGGAGAAACCCCCCTTCAATTCGATCCGGCCTGTAAGGGCTTCGCGCTGCACGGTGGTCACGGGGTCGAAAAGATCAAGCGGGACCACAGGCTTCACCTGCACGCCGAAAATGGTCTTTCCGGCTTGTGCACAGGCCTGGATACCGGCCATCAGCAGCAACCACAGGATCAGAGTTCGTCCCCGGGCGCCACCATGAGCTGCTGACCTGCGCGCAGCACGGAACGTTTGGTTATGCCATTGAGTTCGCAAAGGGCCTCTATGCTGGTACCGTATCGTTCGGCGATGGTGTAAAGATGCTCACCTTTCCGCACCGTATGGAAGCGGGTGCCGAATGGGTACGCGGCATAGCTCCAACGGGTCTTCTTCAACACAAGTACTTCGCAGGAAAGTTCTCCCGAGGAAAGGTCTATGAAGCGCGAGGGATCGATGGGTGTGCCCTTGAAACGCACCTCCAGGTGAAGATGGCTTCCGAAGCTGCGCCCGGTGTTGCCGCCGAGGCCGATCAGTTGTCCTGCCTCAACCTGCTCGCCCACCTTGACCTTGGTCCGGTGCAGGTGCGCATAGAATGTCTCCAATCCATTGTAATGCCGGATCACCACCAAACGGCCAAAGCTGCCAAAGGTCCCTGCGAAGCGCACCACGCCGGGGAACATCGCAGAGACCGGTTCCCCCGTGTAGAGGTCCAGGTCTATGCCATTGTGGTTGCGGTCATTACGCCAGCCAAAGCGGGAGGTGCATACCCCCGGAACAGGCAGGGAGAAACCACAATTGGCCTGCGGATCCACCAGCCGAACCAGCAACACACTGTCATTCGCCGATAGCGCCGGGCCGTAGGCATTTGGATCGGTGGTCACCCATTCACCGTACAATTCTTCTCCAGGTATGGGACCGCTGGAGTGCCAGGAGACCATCAGGGCCTCATCCACCGCGTTCTGGCTTGGCATTTCACTGGCGTACAGGTTGATCTCGTTGATCAGCGCGTAAGGCACGGTCTCCAGATCGAAAAGGGAATCTATGAGCATGGTCATCTGCTCGTTATCCATGCTCCGGATGCGCTGGAAGAGTTTCAGGTCGCGCACCAGATCGGCCGGTACGGGATCCAGTGAACAGAGGGAGTCCAGGAGTTGCTCCAGCACCTTGTCCGTTAGCACCACCGCGCCGTCCAGCAGTTTTTCTCCACCGTATTGCACCACGGCGGCCACGGTATCCGGGCCATTGGTGCGTGGTGGGTCATGCGCTTGTGTGGTGAGCGTTGGCCCCAGCGATAGGAGCACGAATAGCGGTCGTAGCAGCGAGTACATCGGCCGGATCATGTGCTGTTATACGCGTAAGAGGCCGGCGAAGATATCCGGCATGTCCAGCGACCCAAATGGATCAGACGAAGCGTCCAAGTGTTCCGCCGAAAAGCCCCTGCTATCGGTTCAGCATTCCAACGATCGCCAGTACCACGGCGATACCCACGAACACCAACAGGGTCCAACGGAACACGTCGTCCGCGATGAAACGCTCCCGGTATTTTCCCGTTACCAGGTAGTTGAGGCGCACCGCCTGTTCCCTGTGATGTTTCTTAACACCCACGAGAAAAGGTGGTCCATCTCCTTCATCCTGTTCATAGGGTATGCCGGCCGACCGCAGCTGGTCCATGAATTCTCTGGCGATCAAGGCATTCTGGAATGTGAACACCATGTACCGGTGATCGCCCGGGTGGTCCTCGAAATTGGTGAGTCTCAGAATGCTCATCGCTATTCCCCGTGCCAAGTGACCACCTGGTCCAGCGGCCTGCGGTGGCCCTTGGGCCATTCAATGCCCGGATAACCAACAAAAAAGAGCCCGAGGGAACGATCTTCCGGACCCAGACCCATGTGGTCGCGCATGGCCTCGCCGAGCAGAATGCTGCCCGTGGCCCAGAAGCCCGCGAGACCGTAAGCGGTGCAGGTAAGGTACATGTTCTGTACGGCGCAGGCCACGGCCATAAGCTCATCCAGTTCACTTATTCTCCCGCTGGGATCTCGCGCCATGCCGATGCCGATGACCGCACTGCTTCGCAAAGGACGCTGTGTGAGGTTCTCCAGCTTTCGCGGCATCACCTTGTCCGGCGGGGTCACGCGCATGTATTCCGCCTCCAGGAACTGGGAAAGCCGCTCCCTGGCAGCACCGGTATATACATTGAAGCGCCAGGGCTGCGTCATGCCATGGCTGGGTGCCCAAGTGGCATTCAACAGGATGCGCTCCAGCACTTCGCGGTGCACATCCCTCCCGGAATGGTCCTTTGGATAGATGGTGCGCCGGTCCTTGATCAAGGCGCTGAGTTCACTAACACTGTATCTCATCTGTTCGCACCACAAAGAGAAGAGATCTTAACCGGTGGCCAGGCAGCGCAGATTGCCTAACGATCGTCTACCTTCCGCGACCAAAGAACAACAACGTAACATGAGATCTCGATACGCCGTCCCGCTAATGTGCTTTTTGCCGCTTGTTTCCATGGCACAGTCCACGTTGACCCAGGAAGGGAATGCTCCCTTCCTGGATACGGAATTCATGGTGCACCGGAACGCGGCCTTATCGGATCCAGGACCGGCAGGGAATGGTCAGGCATGGGATCATAGTGCTCTTACGGGTGTTAGCCAGTTCACCGTGCATGTGGAGGATCCCATGGGGGTGGCCGGGACCCATTTGATCTGGGGTGATACGGATTCCCTATACTATGAGGTGAATGCTGATGGAATGTTCCTACTGAAAGAGGAGGTGATGATGACCGCTCCAGGCGTAGGCACCACCGCCGTTTCCGCGGATTATCAAGGAGATGGTGTACAGATGATGGCCTGGCCTGCCAGCTACGGTACCTCATGGTCCGGAACCGCTTTCGGTTCGTATATCCTGGAAGGAGAAACGATCACCCGGTCCGGAACAGTGGTGGGTGTTGTGGATGGTGAAGGCTCTTTGGAACTGCCCTACGGTTCCTTTGATGTGCTTAGGGTCTATTCGCTTGTGGCGACCAATGAAAGTGGTGTGATCAGTGGTTTCGATGTGATCGGTGAACGGAAACTTCATACATGGTCATACTATGCGGAATGGCTCAAACACCCGCTTTTGAAGATCACCGCTGATACGCTCAACATCACATCGCCATTTCCCACCACCTCCCAGACCGCGAAGACCGAATGGCTGGATGAAGTGAATGTTGGCGTGATCGAAGCCCAAGAGAACAATGCCACCTTCGGCGTATGGCCCACCCCGGCGGTAGGCACACTCAATGTCACCATGCAGGAGAAGGTCGGCATGGTGCGCGCCATGCTGCTGGACCATGGCGGTCGTCTGGTGCGCGAGTGGAGCGTGAGCGCTTCTGGCAATAGCACTGTTGATGTACAGGGTATCCCTGCGGGTCAGTACATCATTCAGGTGATCGGTGGTGAAGGCGTGATCGGAGCACGCAAGGTGATCATCGGCAAGTGATCATCCACCGGCGCAGCGGCCCTTTCCGAACATGCGGGAGGGGCCGCTGTTCTTTTGGTGTACATTAAGGGCATGCTGAGTGTGCGTTTCGGGCGATACGTGCCGCCGAAGGATGATCGAACCCCGTTCGAACGGCTGCTTCCGCTGTTCCTGGAAATGCTCACCCACACCAGTGGTGATGTGGACGAGGCGTTGGATTGGATGCAGGAGCTGGACAAGGAGCATGATGTCTTCAGCGATGGGTACGGCATCGAAGACTTCAAAAAGGATCTGGAAGAACATGGGCTCATCAACCCCGGGCCTGGTGTTGGCGGTGGCACCGCGCTCACGGGAAAGGCGGAAAGGCTGTTGCGCGAGCGGGCGCTCGAACAGGTATTCGGTAAATTGAAGAAGGCCGGCAGGGGTGAACATGCGTTACGCCGCGCCGGGCAGGGTGATGAGCCCACGAGTGATCGCCGCGCATACCGCTATGGTGATCGTATGGACCAGGTGGCCATGAGCGACAGCATACGTAATGCCCACCGGCGTGGCCTAGAGGAGCTACGGCTCACCGAAGATGATCTGGAGGTGATGGAGACCGAGCACCAGAGCGCATGCGCCACGGTGCTTATGATAGACATAAGCCACAGCATGATCCTCTATGGTGAGGACCGGATAACACCGGCCAAGAAAGTGGCCATGGCGCTGGCCGAATTCATCCATCGCCAGTATCCGAAGGACACGCTGGACATCGTGGTGTTCGGTAACGATGCCTGGCAGGTGAGCCTGAAGGATCTGCCGTACTTGCGTGTTGGTCCATTCCATACCAATACCGTGGCCGGTCTGGAGCTGGCCATGGACATACTGCGCCGCCGCAAATTGTCCAACAAACGCATTGTTATGATCACCGATGGCAAGCCGAGTTGCATCATCCGCGATGGGGAATACTACATGAACAGTTTCGGTCTGGATGAGATGATCGTTGCGCGAACGCTGGATGCTGCCGCCCGTGCGCGCAAACTCGGCATCCCCATCACCACGTTCATGGTGGCTTCCGATCCCTGGTTGCAACAATTCATTGAGCGATTCACGGAGGCCAATCAAGGAAAGGCGTTCTACTCGGGATTGAATGGACTGGCGGATATGGTTTTCCGCGATCATGCCGGTGGACGGCGCGGCCGGTGAGCGGGCGGCCTGGGGCATTTCACGACGACCTTTGTGAACGGCCGATCCGCACTTGAACTTCGTGCACCGGCATTTGTTGATGAAGACATGGAAAGACCAGCGACGTTAGGGGCCTTGAAACGCAGTGGCCACAGGCCGCGCACGGTGAAGGAGGAACTGCGCGAGAACCTCATCGTCCGCATCCGCGAAGGCCGCAGCATGTTCGATGGTATCCATGGGTATGAACAGACGGTGCTGCCGGCATTGGAACATGCCATCCTCGCCGGCCACAGCATAAACCTGCTTGGTCTGCGGGGGCAGGCCAAAACGCGGATGGCCCGGTCGTTGACCGGCCTTCTGGATGAATGGATACCGGTGGTGGCCGGCAGCGAGATCAACGATGATCCGTTAAGACCGATCTCCCGCTTCGCACGGGATATCATCGCTGAACATGGTGATGATACACCGGTCCTATGGCTGCACCGGAATGAGCGGTACACGGAGAAGCTGGCCACACCGGATGTGACGGTCGCGGATCTGATCGGCGACAGTGATCCCATCAAGGCGGCGAACATGAAGCTGCCCTTGAATGACGAACGCGTCATCCATTTCGGCCTCATCCCGCGCAGCCATCGTGGCATCTTCGTGATCAATGAACTGCCCGACCTTCAGCCCCGGATCCAGGTGGCCCTGTTCAACATCCTGCAGGAGGGAGATGTGCAGATCCGGGGTTTCAAGATCCGGCTGCCCCTGGATATCCAATTCGTGTTCACTGCCAATCCAGAGGACTACACCAACCGCGGGGCCATCATAACCCCATTGAAGGACCGGATCCAAAGCCAGATCCTCACCCATTATCCCACCAGCATTGAACTTGGCATGCGGATCACGCAACAGGAAACACGCAACCCTCCCGAACAGCTTGGCCGGGTGGTGGTCCCTGATCTGATCCGCATTCTGGTGGAACGGATCGCCATGGAGGCAAGGCAGAGTGAGTATGTGGACCGAAGGAGTGGTGTGAGTGCGCGCCTCACGATCTCCGCCATGGAGAGCGTGGTGAGTGCTGCGGAGCGCAGGGCCTTGCGCACAGGCAGCGAGCGAGTTATGCTGCGGATAGGTGATCTGCAGGCGGTGGTACCCGCGATCACAGGAAAGATCGAACTGGTCTACGAAGGGGAGCAGGAGGGACCTGAGAAGGTGGCGCATCACCTGATCGGGCAGGCCGTGCGCAATGTGTTCACCGAGATGTTCCCGGATCCTGCTACAAGGAAGCGCGCACGCAAGAACATGCCGGAGCCGCCTGCCGATCCCTATGCGGGGATCATTGGCCACATCGATCGCAATGGCCTGGACCTGTTGCAGGAGATGGATGACAAAGGGTACGCGGCGGCCCTGGAGCAGGTGGACGATCTGGTCGATCTGGTGCGGCGGCATCATCCGGAAGTAAAGGGGCAGGAGGTGATGGTATGGGCGGAATTCGTGCTCCATGGCCTGGCGGAACACAGCCGCATAGGGAGGAGCTGGCTTAGAACGGTCACGCGTTTCAACGACCTGTTCTCCACCATGCTTTCCAACGAGGACCCGCTTGAGGAAGATGATGGACAGCAGGACTGAACCATCACGCGTCCGGTTGGTGCGGGCGCTTGCCCTTTCCACTTTGCTCTTCTTTGGTGGTGGCGGAATGGCCTTGCTCATACTGGTGCAGGGCCGGGATCCACTCCATGCCCTTTTTGGTGATGGCGACATCCTGCTGGACATTGTTCTTGGGCTTGCCTCCGGACTGCTGATCGCGGTGGTGGCGTGGGGTATCATAAGCACCCGCATGATGCAGGGTGTGCGTGAACACTATTGCCGCATGATCGGCCCGCTCATCGGAAGCCGCTGGCAGCGGATCTGGATCTCCATTTGCGCCGGCGTGGGCGAAGAGATCTTCTTCCGCGGAGCCTTGCAGCATTGGCTGGGCATTCCCATCACGGCCATACTGTTCGTGGCCATACACGGCTACCTCGATCCACGCGATCTGCGCATCAGCACCTATGGCATCTTTATGACGCTGGGCATGCTCCTGCTTGGCGTGATGGCCGAACGGTACGGCCTGCTGGGGCCGATGATCGCGCATACCATCATAGACATCGTACTGCTGGAGCGGTTGCACGCGGCGTGGAGGTCGCTGCCACGCGATCAGTCCTGAGAGTACTTGTGCGGATCTCGGTTGTCCTCGTCGATCTCCCGCTTCACAAAGAAGATCTTCCTGCTCACAATGGCCAGTTCCCGATGCCCCTGGTCCACCAGCCACTGGAAAGCGGCCTCATCCCCATCACCGGCCATGGCCACTTTGCCCAACACATTCATGTTGTTCCGCTGCAGCCATACCAGGGCACTTTTGTCACCTTCGATCCCCGTGATCACGGCCAGCAGGTGGGGATGGCCGTTCTTCATCAACCAAAGCCGCGCATCATCCTTGTTGCGCAGCGCGAAGGTGAAGATCCCCAATTCCGGGTAGCCATTCTTGATCAGCCAATCGCGAAGACCGGCATGGCCCGAGATGGCCTCACCCCATGCAAGCAGCACCTTCGCTGGATATTCGGTTCGCATTTGTTGAGGGGAACGTGCGGAGGTGCATCCAAGATATGTTCCCGCATTGGAATGTGCCGGGTATATTTCGGCTGCGATGATGGAGAATAAGAACGCTGCCATGAAAGGAATGCTCCGGGAAGATGCCTTGAAAGGCAAAGTGGTCGTTATAACAGGCGGTGGCACCGGACTGGGCCGCAGCATGGCGCGGTATTGCCTTCAGCTGGGAGCGGAGGTCTGCATCACCAGTAGAAAGATGGATGTGCTGGAGAAAACCGTACGGGAACTGGAGCAGGAGACCGGCCGCGCGGCCCATCCATATGCCTGCGACATCCGTAAATATGGGGAAGTGGAGCGCCTGGCGCAGGCCGTGCGGGAGCGCTATGGTACAGTGGATTCGCTGATCAATAATGCCGCAGGGAATTTCATCAGCCCCACCGAGAGGCTCAGCAGCAAGGCCTTCGAAGTGATCATCGATATCGTTCTGATGGGGTCCGTGAATTGCACCCTCGCTTTCGGAAAGGAATGGATCTCCCGTGGGGAAAGGGATAGGAGCATACTGAATATCGTGACCACCTACGCATGGACCGGCTCTGGCTATGTGGTGCCCAGCGCATGTGCCAAGGCCGGGGTGCTGGCACTCACACGTTCGCTGGCCGTGGAATGGGGCAGGCATGGCATCAGGAGCAATGCCATTGCACCAGGGCCTTTCCCAACGAAGGGAGCCTGGAGCAGGTTGCTGCCTGGTGAGATGTTCGAGCGCTTCGATATGCGAAAGCGGGTGCCGCTACAGCGCATGGGCGAACACCAGGAACTGGCGGATCTCGCAGCATACCTCATATCACCGTTCAGTGGATTCATCAATGGGGAGGTTGTGACCATTGATGGCGGGGAGTGGCTGAAAGGGGCCGGGCAATTCAGTATGCTGGAAATGGTGGAGCCAGGTATGTGGGATCAGATCGAAAAGGCCGTCCGGAAGGTCAAGGGCAGTTGATCCCCATCGCATAATGGCAGATCCAGGGTCATTCCCCCGCTTGTTTCTTCCTCCCGACCCCATTAACTTGCCCTCCCCAACAGAGATCCAAAGAACTATGAGAACGAAAGAAATGATCATGGCCGCCATGCTCCTGATGCCCGGAGCAATGATGGCGCAGGAGCGCTCAGCACCAGCGAAAGAGCGGCCCGCACCTACCAGGGAGGGTGTAGCACCCACCAGGGAGACGCCAACAGCTGCGCCGGATGATCAACGCAATGCCGAACGGGAGCGATCTCAAAATGAAAGAGAACGCTCAGGGAGAAAACCTCCTAAAGTGGACATGAATGCACTGGCCCAGGCCCGGGCCCAGGCCTATGTGGATGCGCTGCAACTGGATCGTGAGCAGTCCGCCAAACTTCTTACCGTATTCCAGCAGGCTGAGCGAAAACTGCTGGAGCAACGTCAGCGAATAGCGGAAATGCGGTCAGTGGTGGCAGAGGAGATGGCCAAAGCAGAAACCGAGGCTGAGGTTCTTTTGACTGAAGATCAGCGTGCGCAGCTAGGCAGGATGCGAATGGAAGGGACGTTCGACACGTCCTCTATCGATTGCCCAAACACATGCTGTTCACCAGGCAAGAATGACAAGGCCCGTGAAAGAGGCGTACGTGGAGAGACCCTACGGGAAAAGGAGGCTCCAAAGCCCGGGGCTGCCATCGCACGTCCATCACAGAGTGTTCGTTAGTAGAAAAGACCTTTTACAAGGAAGGGCCACCATGGATGAGGTGGCCCTTCTCTATTTATAAGACAGATCCATTCTACTTCTCCACCACCACTACGAGGTATTTGGATACACTCCAGAATTCAGCAGGTGATGTGATCACCAGCTTTTCAGCTCCATTCTCGAAGCGGTAGCTTCCTTCCGGATGCGGTGTGGCAAGGCTGGCTTTATTGGCCACCACGGGGATCTCCTGCATATGCGAAATATCCACTTTGCGGAAATAGCCTTTGGGCAGGTTCCCGAGATCCAGCTTGTTCACACCACCGATGCCAGCTACTCCTCCTTCCCTTGAAAGGATCCCATTGGCACGAAGTTCACGCGTGGTGCCCACGGCATAGTATGCGGTATTCAATTCCTCCTGTTGCCGTTCAGCCAGTTGTTCCTTGTCCCGGTACATTTCGATCAGGGTGGCCAAGGTGCTGTTGGAACTGGCAAGCTCCTCCTTCAGCTGGTCGATCTCGTTATTCTGGTCTGCCAGTGTCTGCTCCATGTCCGCCAGAGTACGCTGCAGCGCGGATATTCCTGTGGATCCCAAGTCCGAATTCATGCGCAGACGTTCCATCAGCATGTTGTTCTCGGCGATCAGGGCATCGATAGCCTCGATATCCGCCATGATCTTTTCCTCCACGCCCTTGTCTTGCTCAACGCCTGGCTCCGGCCTTACCAAACGGCCCTGTTTGGAGCGGATCGTCCTAAGGTTCTCGCTGATCCTGTTCAAAGTGCCAAACAGGTCGTTGATCACGGAGTCACGCTCGGCCACGGCCTTTTCCGCACGTTGGGCATCCTCCACATATTGCTGGTATTGCGGATCGTCCTTGGGGTCGTTCCCACAGGAAAACAGGATCGTAAGCGGAAGAAGGAGGAAGATGATCCGGGCTATGGTCATGGGGTGATGGGTTCCGGTGGGTTGAACGGTTCTGGCATGGCACTTCGTACAGGCGCTTTCGAAGCCGCGAATTAAATGAAGAGAACCATGTGCGCCCGGGTGCGTATAAAAGCGCGATCATTTATCAGTCAGGTATCCCCTGTGGATGGATCCGCGAAAGCGATGAGGACAAGCTTCATGATCATCCTGTTATTCTCGCTGGCAGAACCCTGTTTTGCGCAGCGTGACAGCAGCCTGACCAGCGATTTCGCGCGGATGAGTGCGAAACAACGGTCGCGTATCGCGCTGAAGGAGCAACAGGAGGCAGCGGTGGACGCGGAGTTCCAGGCATTGATGGCAGCAGCGGAGAAGGAATTCCAGCGAAAGGATCATGATCAGGCTTTGAGCATCTACAAGCAGGCTCGTGCCCGGCGCCCTTACAATGTGCATCCCAAAGTGAAGATCCAGGATCTGGAGGCATTGATCCGCCAACGGGATGAGGCTTTGAAGAACACGATCCCTGAGACGGCACCTGTGGATATATCACCTCCGGATGAAGCGGTACCATCCGCGCTTCCTGGAACTACACCGCGTATGGACCATGGGCAACTGGCCAATGCAACGGCGTCCACCCCTGGGCCGGTGACCAATTCCACCGCTGATGATGGAACAAGTGCATCGCCGATGGCGACCAGGAAAGCACCACCACGGGAACCACGTCCTGAAATACGATCCTCAGAGGCCCGTGTTGCTCATTTCACCGGTGATCGGATCTTCAAAGAAGGCAATGCGGTGATAGAGGAGCGCGTGGTTGTGGAGGATGAAAGGCCGGTGATGTATCGCCGCGTATCACGAGCATGGGGTGAGGAGGTCCATTTCCGGGATGGCATCGCGATATCTCCTCATGCCTGGGCGGAGGTGTTCGGCAGCAGATAGCGTGGAAAGATGAAGGGCCGCCCCCTTGCGGGAACGGCCCTTCCACTCAGGACCTCAACGGTCAGCGTGCTATGATCACACGCTCTGTCCTCATCAATTCTCCGTTGCGGATCATGGCCACCAGATAAGTACCATTGTTCAGTTGGCCCACATTCAAGCGAATGGTGCGTTGCTCACCGGCTTGGAAAGCCTCATTACCATGCACCATCACGATCCGTCCGGTCGCATCCATCAACTGGATCTCCAGTACGGAGTTCGCGGTGGAAAGCAGGTCGATGTTCAATACGTCATTGGCAGGCACCGGATAGAGCTGGGTTGCCAGGGAGCCTTCCTCCACCATGAGCATGCGGGTACCGCCTATGGGGGCACAATCCAGGTTGCCGTTGTTGGTGGTACCATCCACGAAGTTCTCGTTCACCATGGAAAGACCACCATTGAGTTGTGATGCACTGTAGGAAGAACCGCAGCCACCGATGAAGTCATTGGCCTCATCGAGCAACTGCTGCACGGTCCAACCCGCGAAGGTTCCGTTGTTGATCACCGCATCCGCGAGCAGTCCTCCGGTTCCGAAATCAGGATCATGAACGTCAAAGCCCACACTCAGCGTAAGGGCCACCAATTGACCTGCGAGCACATTGCCGTAGTTGTTGGGGTTCACCATGCTGCTGTTCAGTTGCTGCGGTGGTCCTCCGGATGGCAGGAAGTTCCGCACGGCCTGTGCTGTGGTGAGGGTTAGCGTATTGGTGCACCCGATCACAAGCCCCTCCGGGAAGGCTGCAGCGAAATGCTGATCACGATATACACCTGGATTGTTGCCAGCGGCAGGCGCTCCCCATCCGCCCTGGGTCTGTGTGCGCAACTCGCAAGGCTCTTCATCCTTTTCGCAGTCCACGGAGAATTCTTCTTTGTCCCAGCACCCTTCAGCATCGGTGACCATCACCCAATGGTCGCCACTGGGCAGGCCGCTTATGAACTGGGTGGTCTCTCCGGTGCTCCAGAGTATGGAGATCGGGTTGGTGGCGCCGGTAACACCTTCCACGGCGGCCCAGCCGTTGCTTTCGGCTATGCAGCCCCATTCCACCATCACTTCCACTTCGCATTCATTCTCGCAATCCACGGTGAACTCCACCTTGTCCCAGCATCCTTCGGCATCGGTGACCATCACCCAATGGTCGCCACTGGGCAGGCCATGTATGAATTGCACTGTTTCGCCGGTGCTCCAGAGTATCGATATGGGGTTGGTCGCGCCTGTTACATCGCCGAGCGCGGCCCAGCCATTGCTTTCAGCGATGCAGCCATGATCCACGGTAATGGACACATCGCAATCTTGGGCTGATGCGCCTGCCGGGGCCAATGAGACCACTGCGAACGCAAGTGGTACAACTAAAGCAGAGAGTTTTTTCATGATCCATGGTTTTGTATAGGTGATACAGAAGATGCCCCAAGTTAAGGCGCCGGGATAGGAAAGGTAAAGCGGACAATTGTCGATGAAGGCTTAAATGTTGCCTATGAACGGTCCGCTTGGCCGTGCAAGCCTTGAGATCAGTAGGAAGGAGAAGTTGAAAAATTCCAGATTCCCACATGTTCTGTGAGGAGCTTCAGATCCCCGTTCAAGCGAAAGCCCCTCCCTGAATAGGGAAGGGCTTCCGCTTGGGTATCCAGGTATGCCGCTTACCGCTGTACCGCCAGCCGCTCGGTGATCACGCGATCACCCACGGTGATGTTCACCATGTAAAGTCCTGCGGAGAGTTCTCCATTCAGTTCGAGTACGGTCTGGAAGTGGCCTTCGTTCACCGGAATGGCACGGGCGCTCACACGCTTGCCATAGAGATCGAAGATGTCCACGGTGACCGTGCTGATACCGGCAGGCATCTCATCCAGGGAGATGAACAGCTGATCGCCACGGTTGGGGTTGGGCCACATGC
Source organism: Bacteroidota bacterium (assembly GCA_023412755.1). Taxonomy (GTDB): domain Bacteria; phylum Bacteroidota; class Bacteroidia; order Flavobacteriales_F; family PHOS-HE28; genus PHOS-HE28. The sequence goes on along the minus strand of JAEZCB010000220.1, from coordinate 198 downwards.
TCAGTTCCATTCCATCGTTGATCACCATGGAGCTGGTGGTGTTGCCGGCCTGCATGCCAGCAGGTGCGGTTATGTCCAGCAGGCACATCTCGCCCCACTCGCACCAATCACCATTCACCATGGCACGCACGCGCACCTGGTATTGTGATCCTGGGACCAGGGGAGGAGTTGTACCATTGGGGTTCTCCCAGAAGAGGC
>JAEZCB010000076.1 GCA_023412755.1 Bacteroidota bacterium | reverse complement strand
AATCCACCGGCCGCGGGATCATGGACTCCATTACGGCGAGCGCAAGGATCAACATCCCAAGCACCGCCAGCATCCGTTTCTCGAAAGTTGTCATGCGGCCTTGCCGATCTCGAATTGGATGAAAGGCCGCCGCAACTCATCATAGTCGGCCGGGTCCACATCCGCCTGGCCATACCACACCCATTGGAACACAAGTGCCACGCGTGAGAACCGCGCGCGCAGATCGGTGTCCTTGATCTGCGCCATGTATTCCTGATCGGTAGAATGCGGATGCCATTCCAGTACACCCTGTTCCACCAATCCACGCAACACCAACAGATAGTGGAGCCGTATCGCGCGTCGCAGATCCCCTTCTTCCTCTGCACGGCGAAGCAATTCAGAAAGGTCCATCTCCCGGATGTCCTCCTCGCTCACCGCCACAGACCCAATGGGTCGCGGAGCGCCATGGAATATGCGTTGCAAACCGCCCTTGCTTAATATGTACAGTGCGAAAAGCAGCGCCACGATGATGAAGAGGTACAGGAGGTTGTCCGTTACCATGGCCCCGAGCCGGGTGCCCAAGATCCGTTGAAGCCAGGCCAGCACCCATGCCTTGAACCTTTCCCAAAAAGTAGGCACCCGGCGCACGTCACGTTCATAATCATAACGATCCCGCAGTTTCCCGAGTTCAGCTTCATCGAATGTGCGCAGGTCCACCTTGCCGGCCGGTACCGTAGCCCTTCCCTCCGTTCCACCATGCACATCAGGTTCCGCTGGTTGCGCCCACAAGAACGAGCAGAGCACTAAGAGCAGAAATGTGCATGGTATACGCATTGGCGATCAGGCCTGTTCAAAACCCTGGATCCTGTTGCGGATGCCCACACCTTCCTTCTCCTCCTTAAGGGAGAAGTATTTCAAGCCGACCGCCACGCTGAGCATGGGATAAGTGAGTATGGCCAGAAGGGTATATCCTGCGGCGCCGATCGCGAACAGCACCGGCATCATGCCCGATCCTGTCTGTGCCTCCTCCTCCAAATTCACCCAGGTGTTGAGATCGGCGAAATTGAAGATCAGGAAAAAAGGCATCATCAGGGCATAGATGATGGTGGTCTGTATCATGCTCATCACCAGCACCAGGCCGAAGGTTTCCCACCAATGGTCCTTCACCAGTGCATTGGAACGTTTCATTGAATCGATGGCACCTCTGCGTTCCACCGCGAAGGCGATGAAGCTCAACGAGAGTACCACGGCAACGTAGATCCCGGGCAGATAGCAGAGCACCATGCCCACCATGATCAGCGCCAGGCTCAGGATCCCGATACCGATGTATGAGCCGATGTTGCCTGCGACACGCTTCCAAAGGTCACCTGTGCTCATGCCCTGGTGTTGGTTGTCATGGTAGGCGGCCAGGTATTCGTTCACCGCGATCATCACCAGCAGCATGGTGATGGCCATCAGGAGATAGCCGAAGATCATGGGCAACATGCTCAATAGAACGCTGTTCATCACGGCATCTTCATTGTCTCCCAGGTTACCGGCCGAGGCACCGAGGATCATGAAGTCTCCCATGGACTTGCCCATGAAGAAACCCGAGATCAGTGCGAGCGGTACGCACACCACGGCGAGCGATCGCAGCAAGGGGCGCCAATTTTCGCGAAGGAAACGGAAGGTGGCGCTTATGATCTGCCCGAAGTCACGATACTCCTGGAGGCGCATTGGCGCGGCGTTCTGCATGGAATGGGAGAATGATGAAGTAATGGATCACGAAGAGCAACGAGATCCCGATGATCATTACGGCCACCAGCGGATGCATGGTGAGTGCATGGCGGGTGACGAAGGATTCCAAAAAGCCGGCGGTGATGAATATCGGTACCAGACCCATGACCACTTTGAGGCTGATCCTTGCGTTGCGGCGGAAGCTTTCGCCGCGCGTATAGGTGCCGGGGAACAGGTAGCCGTGACCAAGCATGAAGCCTGCACAGCCTGCCACCACAATGGCTGAGATCTCCAGCGTACCATGCACCCATATCGTGAGCAGGCTTTCCCGCAAAACGCCATGCTGGTGGAAGAAGTACTGGAAAGCCCCTACCATTATGCCATTGAAGAACAACACGTAGGCGGTACCGAAATAGGCCAGTATACCGGCCGCGAACGCGAATAACGCGACCCTGATGTTGTTGATGGTGATCCCCATGAACATGAAGTTCTGGTCCATGCCACCATACACCGCCATGGGCTCACCACGGCGGATATTGTCCAACGTCATATCCACGTAACCATCGCCAAGCACCAGACGGACGAACGTTTCATCATGCCGTGCGGACAGGGCACCGATGCACATGGCGATGAAGAACACAATGAAGGCCGTGAGCAGATGCGGACGTGCTTTCGCCATGGCCAGCGGCACCTCCCTGGTCCAGAAAGAGATTATCCGGCCCCGTGGCGTGCGCTTGTTACGGTAGATGTGGTGGTGCAGGCGCACCGCCAGCCCATTGAGGTGCTCCGTGATCTTGCTGTCGGGATAGAACGTACGCGCGTAGGAAAGATCATCCGTTAGCTGGATGTATAGGTCCGAAGCCTCATCCGCGGATATGTGGTCCAACCCCTCCAGAGCACTTTCCAGCCGCTGCCATTTGTCCTTGTTCCTGTGTATGAATGCCGCTTCGCGCATGCTGAGATGCCAAATCGACCAAACATAAGCGTTGGGATCACATGGATCCCCATCCACCGGAGAACCTTATTTTGTGGCGGTTCCACGGAGGTATGGGAAGCATTGGCATAGAGACCGCGCAGAACGTGAAGCTGGACCATGAGGTGGCCAGCATCGGGGACAGGGTGGTGGCCTACCTGATCGACGCGTTGATCATTTATGCCTGGCTCTTCCTCTGGTTCATTATCGCGGTGGCCTTGTCTGGAGAAGGGCTGGTTTCCTTTGGATTCGTGATCGTTTTCGTGCTGGCCTTATTCCCTTACATGTTCTATCACCTTGTGCTGGAGGTCACCATGAATGGTCAGAGCATTGGCAAGCGTGCGCGCAAGATCAAAGTGGCGCGGATCGATGGTGGCCAGCCGCGCCTCGGTCAATACCTGCTGCGCTGGGTGCTCCGTCCCATCGATGGCTTTTACGGCATCGGCCTGGTGGTGGTACTGGTGAATGGCCGGGGCCAGCGGCTTGGCGATCTTGCCGCCGGCACCACGGTGGTGAGCCTGAGGTCACGCCTGCGTCTCAAGGACACACTACTGGCGGAGGTGCCCGCAGGCCATCAGGTGCGTTTCCCGGAGGCCATCCGCTTGTCCGATGCGCAGGCGGCCATGGTCCGGGATGTGATCAACGACCGCCGTATCGCGGACCACTGGGCCTTGGTGGATGAGATGGCCGACAAGGTGCGCAAGGTGATAGGCAATACCGGAGAAGGCATGCGGCCGCTGGAATTCCTGCAGGCCGTGTTGCGGGATCATGTCCACCTCACCAGCCAGCAGGGTACGGCCCAGTCCACGAGCGCTCGTTCTACCAGCCTGTGACAAGCAGCCGCATGGCGCCGGCGAATGTGCTGCTGCGGTGCCGGTCGTAGGCTTTCGCTGCGCTTTCCCGTATGGCCTCATCCGTGCCATGGGCCACCCACACCTGCAACGCGTTATGCAAGAGGTATGCTTCCGGCACTATCACCCCGGTGGTCCAGAGCAATGGCCTGGCGCCGGTGGCCCGTAAGGCGTTGGCGAAGAAACCGCGGCTCAGGCTGGCCAGGATCATCACCTCCGTATCATGCTCCTGTGCCGGCCGGTACACTTGTTCCACCTTATGGTCCATCAGGCCATTGTGGCCCATGTACACGATCAGATCGGCATCTCCACCGGCGGAGATCACCTTTCCGCCCAGGCCGATCAACGCCGCCCCGCCACCACTGGCGTAGAGCAGTAGATCCTGAGTTGCTTCAAGGAGATGGCGCCCATCATATGCATCGGCAACAACGTATACCGCACTATCGCGGTGCTTCCACACCGCTCGTTCCAGGATGTGGGCCACCTGCGGTCGCTTCGTTTCCAGGCGCTCCCACTCCTTGGCCCGGTCGAAATACGTGCGAACACCATGTCCAGCACCCCACAACAGGTTCTTGCCAGGGTCCTGGCCATTGCCCAAGGAACCCCATTGCTTCACACCCTGCTGGTGCTCATTATCGGCGAGTGCCACTATCACATGCACCACCCGCTGTGCGCATGCAGCCTGTCCGGCAAGCAGGATCAGGAGCCATAAGAGTCGTAGGTGTGGCAAGATGGTCACCGCTGGTCGCGCCGGCTTAGCCCCATGCGTGGAAACAAAGCGGGTACCTCGCGGCGATAGCGAAGATATCCTTCTCCATGATCCAAGATCAATTTCTGCTCCTCCAAGTGGATGCCTAGAGGCAGGTAAACGAATGTGATCGCCACGGTATTTAGTATCGGGATCGAAGGCACCAGCACAAGAAGCGCCAGCATGGATAGCACGATCCCCGTATAGATCGGATGGCGGATCATGCCATGGATGCCGCTGCGCACCAAGCCCATTTCGCCTTCCTGGCGCAGGCCAAAGAATCCCAGTGTTCCAAAGCGCATCACCGAACCTGCGGAGATCACCGACCCTGCAAAAAGCAATGGCCATGCGAACATGCTACACCAAGTGGGAATATGGATCAGGGGATCATGTGGCAGGCGGTACAGCAGCATTACCGCCCATGCCAGCAGGGCAAGCGAGATCATGGAATACATAAGCCGATACCAGCGCACTAACCGGAGTCTTTCCGCGGCCCATCTCTTCACCGTTCGAGCCGCAAGCAGACTATGGCTGGTGTAGAATACCAACAGAGCCAGCACCAGTTCAGGCATGGCTCCTAATGTAGTGGTACGGGATCTTGAAAAGACGTGGTTTTTTGGGCGTGCTCGCAGTGCTGCGGGGTGAAGCGGGGCAACGCCCAAATTCAACGCATTTGGATCGCCTTTTTCTTCGATCGAGCGGTGGATCGTTCGGGCTTCACTTCTTCCACCTTGCCGTGTTTGCCGCCCATGTAGCGGCCCCATTTGGCGAGTTC
>JAEZCB010000033.1 GCA_023412755.1 Bacteroidota bacterium | reverse complement strand
GGTAATATTTGCGCGGAGGCCCCGATCGGGATTCCTCCCATCGGTAAGTGAGCAGGCCCGAGTCCTTCAGGCGTGTAAGCAATGGATACAGGGTGCCCTCCACCACGATCAATCTTGCGTCCTTCAGCTTGCTTATGATGTCCCCAGGGTACAGTTCTCCCTGGGCAAGCACACCGAGTATGCAATACTCCAGCACGCCCTTTCGCATCTGCGCCTTTGTGTTCTCCACTTTCATGCTTCGTCCGCCGTAGCCCGGCGAAGGCATTTGTTCCATGGTACCAGCCGCTACCATGTTCTTGACATGCCAAAGATATATGCAACGATTGGTACCATGCAAGGCATAGTACTAAATTTGTATGAGCGGTCGAACGTGCTATTCAGCGGTCGGTCGGTCAGGTTCCTCCCGATCTCCGATCTTCACGGACTTTTTTACAACATGTCACTGGAAGTGAGACCCCGCCGGAGGAGCAGGATCCCCCAGGCCAGCACGGGTTTTCTCGCGCAGGTGAAGGAGGTTGTTCAGCGGTATTCCAAGCGAACATCGCCAGCACATAAACGCCTCGTGCTCTTGCTCCTGATCCTGGGTACGTTGCTTCGTACCTACATGGTGCTTCAACCGATCACGTATGATGAAGCACGTGCCTATGAGCTGGTCATAGGCAGATCATTCATTGCGATCATTTCGGATCTGAACGATCCTTTGGACCACGTGCTTCATTCCGTGCTCGCCAGGATCTCCACAGCGATACTCGGGATCGGGACCATACAGGTAAGACTGCCGGCATTCCTCGCTTCCATCTTGGCGATGCCTTTATTCTACCTCTTTGTCCGGGCGATGTTCAATCGTTACATCGCGTTGATGGCCCTGGCATTGGTGGCAGCATCAGCACCACTCATCGAGTTCAGTGCCTTGGCGCATGGCCATGCCATTGTTTGGTTTTTTTTCATCCTTGCACTGGTATTGGGCCGGCATTTCTTACAGGAGAATGACCGTACCACGGCCACGCTGCTGGGCTGCTCCCTGGCTTTGGCCATGTGGACAATGCCTTCGGCGATCTATCCGGCCCTTACCGTTTACATCTGGTTGCTTCTGTACATACACTTGCGGTATGAAGGTTCTGTGCGCAAACGGCTTGGCACACTGTTCTTCTCCATGCTGGTCTTTGCGATGGCCACCATCGCCTTGTACATGCCCATCATACTGGAACAGGGGATGGGGCAGATATGGCACCATCCTTCACTGCCTGAAAGAAATTGGAAAGCATTCACACGCGACCATCAGGAAAGTGTCTTCTCACTTTGGATGGCCATCGCGGATACCACGGGTGGCATGCTTGCCTTGCTGGGCTCGGTGGCAGTGATCGTCACAAGTTTCATATCGAGCAAATTCCGGGTGCTGGTCTTCGCGATGCTGCTTGGGTCGGTACCATTGGTACTTTCCAAGGCCTATGTGCCACCGGCCCCGGATTGGTTCTTCACTCTTTTCATTCTGCACATAGGCTCCGCAGTGGCGCTGTTCTACCTGCTCAAGTTCATTCAGGAGAAGATGCTCAAGGAATTGGGAAAACGGACACGCACTACCGTCAGCGCCATCGCATTGTTCGCGTTGTTCACCATTCTAGGCATGCCCGTGATACAGGAAAGGATCACGCGGTTCCCGGAAGCGGCATTGGCGGCGGAGTTCCTTGGAGAAGCGATCGATATGGAGGGACATGTAGTGGCCGCTCCGCCGTGGGATGCACCTGTACGCTTCCATGCCCACCGGAATGGGCTCACCAGGGATCATTTTAGCGGAACTCCTGATGATGGTGACGAGATCTATGTGATCGTTGGTGCGGGAGATGGTGGCAAATTGGAGGTGGATCTTCTATCCAACCGCGTGGGACGAGGATGGGCGGAGCAGGTAGCGCTTGTGAAAGATTGGCCGAGATTGGAGATCTTTGCCGCCCGTTACCGGGTTAAGCCTCCCGTAACGGAGTAACTTCAAGGCTGGTGGGATCCCCACCGAACACCTAGATCAGCGATAACATGGCAGAGGAAGGCAGGCAGATCATATTCAACATGGTGAAGGTGGGCAAGACCCTGCCTTCAGGAAAGAAGATCCTCAACGATATCTATCTCGGCTTCTATTACGGCGCCAAGATCGGCATACTTGGCCTCAACGGGTCTGGTAAGTCAACGCTCATGCGCATCATCGCGGGCAAGGAGAAGTCCTTCGATGGTGATGTGCACCTGAGTCCTGGCTACACGATCGGGCATCTTGAGCAGGAACCGGAACTGGATGAAAACAAGACGGTGATCGAGATCGTTCGCGAAGGCGTGCAACCGATCATGGACCTGCTGAAGGAATACGAGGACGTGAACAACAAGTTCGCCGATCCCGATGTGCTGGACGATCCTGAGAAGATGGACAAGTTGATCGCACGGCAGGGCACCTTGCAGGACAAGATCGAAGCGGTGGGCGCATGGGAGATCGACCAGAAGCTGGAGATCGCCATGGATGCATTGCGCACACCCGATGGCGATACCCCGATCAAGGTGCTTTCCGGTGGTGAACGCCGCCGCGTTGCGTTGTGTAGACTTTTGCTCCAGAGCCCGGACATCCTCTTGTTGGACGAACCGACCAACCACCTGGATGCCGAAAGTGTGGCCTGGCTGGAACATCACCTCGCCGATTATAAAGGCACGGTGATCGCGATCACGCACGATCGTTACTTCCTTGATAATGTCGCGGGTTGGATCCTGGAGCTCGATCGCGGCGAAGGCATCCCCTACAAAGGCAATTACACAAGCTGGCTGGAGCAGAAGACAGCGCGACTGGCGCAGGAAGAGAAGCAGGAAAGCAAGCGCCAGCGCGTGTTGAAGCAGGAATTGGAATGGGTGCGCAGCAACCCCAGCGCGCGTCGCACAAAGAACAAGGCGCGCTTGCAGAACTACGAGAAGATGCAGGGCGAGAGCGTGAAGGAGAAGGAGGCCAAGCTGGAGATCTTCATCCCAAATGGTCCGCGCCTTGGCGACAAGGTGATCGAGTTCAAGAACGTCTCGAAATCGTTCGGCGATCGCGTGTTGTTCGAGGATCTCAGCTTCACACTTCCACCAGCAGGCATCGTTGGTGTGATCGGCCCGAACGGTGCCGGTAAGACCACCATGTTCCGCCTGATCGATGGTGAACAAAAGCCCGATTCAGGTACGATCACCATCGGCGATACCGTGGAAATGGCTTACGTGGATCAGGCGCACAAGGAACTGGCTCCAGAGAAGACCGTGTTCGAAGTTGTGAGCGGCGGCCTGGACAACATCACCTTTGGCAACATGGTGATGAACGCACGTGCGTACATGGCACGATTCAACTTCACCGGCCAGGACCAGAACAAGAAGGTGGGCGTGCTTTCCGGAGGTGAACGCAACCGATTGCATCTGGCGATGACCTTGAAGCAGGGAAGCAATGTGCTATTGCTGGACGAACCCACCAATGATCTGGACGTGAACACGCTCCGCGCCTTGGAGGAAGCCATCCAGGACTACAGCGGCTGCGCCGTGATCATCAGCCACGATCGCTGGTTCATGGACCGTGTGTGCACGCACATCCTCGCATTCGAAGGCGATAGTAAGGTGTATTGGTTCGAAGGCAGCTTCAGCGAGTACGAAGAGAACTACAAGAAGCGCGTGGGCGATGTGGTGCCCAAGCGACTGAAGTACAAGAAGCTGGTGCGGAGCTGATCCGGCCATGAGGCTTGGCGATCGAGCACCACTTTTCAACTTCTGAGAATTTTGAAGTATCACTTCGGAATTCTCAGAAGTTGCCATCACTTACACCCTTGCGATCCAGCTGGTGAAATGATCCCGTACCTGTTAAGCGTTATCCCCTGTCCGTGGATGATCCGCCCCTAGGGAATTGTCATTTAAGCATATCCCCCGCACGAAATGCCATGGCACATGCTGTGCATTCCATCTGTAAAACCAAAGACCATGATACAGAGATCCTTGATGCCCTTCCTATTCATTCTGCTTACAGTAACACTTTCCAGCTGTTCTGCCATCGCTGATATTTTCGAGGCCGGTATCTGGGCGGGCATCATCATGGTAGTCCTCGTGGTAGGCATCATTGGCTTCATCATCAGCCGTGTACGCCGTTGATATAACTTCAAGCCGTAATACGCCAGATCAATGCCCAACAGAAGCAGAGCTAATACACGCCGCAAGCGGCTTGCTACCCAAAAGCTGGATCGCTGGAGAGGCCGTGATGCGGACAAGTCACAGGACCACCGCCCGGATCATCTGGATCAGAAAGTAGGCTATGGTGTGCCAGGGAACCTTGGATCAGGTTCGCAGGTGGGTTCAGCAGCGGATAGTACCGAGGAGAAAGACGCTCAGTAGAGGAGGATCGGCAGTTCATGCTGCCTGCTTCCATCTTTCGCGCTGTTCTCATGGAGCACGAGGTGAAGGGTTGAATTCTCGCGTTCCTTGGAGGCGGTGACAGTGAAGTCGAACGCACCCCATTCAGGTGCACCAGCGGAGGTGGTCTCATGCCCTTCGTTCAACACATTATGGCCATCTTCGATCGTCCATGAGATGTTGCCTTCGAAGACCTGGGCCTCGCCCGTGATCCGGAAGGTCCGCGGCGCGACCGTGTGGACGCGCACATCGCGGAAACGCTCGTTGGAGTAAGTGATCGCTGTATCCGTGGGAGCGGGATCCACTTCAACGGGTTCCAGCACCACACCTTCCTCAGATACTCCAACACCGGTCACCTCATCGCCTTCCCAGTCCGCATTATCGATGTTGCATGCGAATAGAAGGAGGGGCGTCAGGAGCAGCCCCGATCTGAATGGTCCATCCATGGTCATGGGGCTATTTCGTGTACGTTCTCATTGGTGGGTGTGGGAGAGGGGTGCCGCACATCCTCACCACCGCCACGCACGAGCATGATCACCACCGCTACGATGAGTACGAGCACAATGATCAATGCGCCCGTGTTGCGGAAACCACCTTTCCTTTCTTCCGGGGTCGTTGTAGGTCCTGCCATGAAAGGTACTTTCCTGAATACCGATCAAGCTTCGTGCAATAAGAGTGCTTCCGCCGGAAATACCTACTGTGCGTAAGGGTGGCATGGGCGACCACCATGGTCCGGAAGGGGGAGATCCCTCCACATTGGCGCCATCTGTGTTCGATTACGTTCGCTTGCCTTCCGCGTACTTTCGCGCACCATGGCCACCCGTTTAGGTATTCCCAAAGGT
>JAEZCB010000187.1 GCA_023412755.1 Bacteroidota bacterium | reverse complement strand
TGGTATATCTGGCGGAAGGCGCATTCGCACGTAAAGGGGATGCCGTGCTTCGTGTGGAGGGCGACATTCCCATGATGGCCCTGCTTACCATCCTCGCGGGCATGTGACCATGGCCACAGGTGGATCTATATTTGATCGATAAAGATCATCCAGATCCAATATTCCTGCCATGAATAAGATGATCCCCGTGTTAGGCATTTCCGCCAGCATGCTGCTGATCTCCTGTGATAAGGATGGTGCCGGACCCACTCCCTCGCCATTCACTCAGGAGCACATGGCCCTCCAAAGCCAGACTGTGAAGATCAAGGCGGAAGAATGGGAACCCTTTGGTGTGCCGGGTGATGATACCCACGGCTACGCGGCCACCGCCAACGTTCATGTGATAGACCACCATATCAACGCCAATGGCGTGGTGCGTGTGCAGATGCAACGCTCCTTCAACGCCTGGATAGAATTGCCGATCACCATGGCGGAAGGTGGGCCCAAGAACATGAACTGGCGTTTCGATCACAAGCCAGGACAGATCCGCATCATCATCGACCGCAATGGGGCCGCTGTGGAGCCACCGGAGGAGATGCTGGTTTTCCGGGTGAGTGCAGGCGCGCAGTGATATTCAACGTGTCCGGGGTGGCGAAACGTTGGCGGCTTTGCCGTACGCTGGGACCAGATAAGCGAGGTCATCGAATTCCTCTGCCTTATGGCGTTGTTCCGCCAACGGGAGCATGTACCGGGCAGAGGGGATCACATCCGGCAGATGCGTGATGTGCTTTTGCACCTGCCGCCAGAGTTCAACGGCCTTATCGGCACCATCCCCAAAAACGACTTTCACGCCCTGCCCCGCCCATGCCAGGTCCAGCACCACCGGCAGCATAGCGCCCACTGCGGTGCCCTGTCCATCGAATTCCTGAGTGAAGACCTCCATGCGCCGCGCATCGATCATGGGCCATAAAGTCGCCCCTAAGCCAGGGAGATCAAACTCCTTAACGGCCTGCACCAAAGTGCTTAGCGTGGTGATCCCCATGATCGGCCGATCCAGGGCGAAGGCCCATCCCTTCGCAGCCGAAACACCGATGCGTGAACCGGTATAGGATCCTGGCCCGGTGCCTACAGCGAAACCATCCACCTGGGCCAGCACCATGCCAGCCTCGGCGAGCACCTCCTGCGCGAACACATTGATCCGTTCCGCATGGGTAAGGCGTTCACTCGTTTCTTCGCGTTGGGCAAGCAGCTGGCCATCCCGCCCAAGTGCCACACTGCAAAGCCGGGTGGTGGTCTCTACGGCCAGGATCACCGCCATTAGAGCGTAAGCGGAATACCCTGGAGGATGTCCAGGTATTTGGTGGCCATAAGGTACTGGTATTTCGCGTTGATCAGATCCGCTGTGGCCTGGTTCAGGTTGTTCTTCGCGGTGTTCAATTCCACTGCCGTGATGGCGCCCTGCTGGAATCGTGCTTCGGCATATTCCTGGGCCAGTTCACCCGCTTCCACCGCACGGGTGGCCGCATGGAATTGGCGGTATGCGGAGCGTTGCATCACAATAGCATCCAGCACCGCACGCTGCATATCATTCCGCACAGAGATCATGGTATTGCGGGAACGCTCCTGTGCCACTCGGGCCTGATCGATCCGGAACCGGTTGTTCATCTGGTTGAAAAGCGGCACCTGCAATGTGAAGCTCAAGGATTGGTTGAAATTCTCATCCAACTGTTCCCCGAAAGGCACCAAAGCGGTGTTCACCGAAAAGTTGGGACTGTAAACGGTCTCACCCGAATCCGTGAATCCGATCGGCACCGTGCCATCGATCACCGGCTCTCCCACCTGCCGGAAATTCCGGCCGCTATATCCAGTACCCAGGGAACCTTGGAGCGACAACGATGGCAGTGTGCCCGCACGGGCTATGGTCACGGCCCTTTCCGCGCTCTGCACCTGCAATTCTGCCTGGATGTACGCTGGATTGGTGCGCAGTACATTATCCAGCACCTCCTCGGGCGCAGCATTGGGCTCCACCACACGCAGGTCGCTGATCACAGGTGCCGCGATATCGAACGTGAGCATCTGGCGCGGCTCCAGCTGCATGCTGCGTCCCAGTCCAAGCATGCGCAGATCATGCTGGTTCTGAAGGTCCGTGAGTGTGAACTGCTCCTGCGCCAGTTGGGCATCCAACGCGAGCAGTTCCGCTCTGGCGATCCTGCCAGCCTCTACAAGGGCATCCGTGAGGCGCAACTGTTCTTCGGTGTTCGCGATCTGCTGTTCAGTGGCCCGCATGCGCTCTCTCAGCCCAAGCACATCCAAAAAGGCCTGCACCACTTCCAGGCGCACATCGTTCCTGGAAGCTTCCATGCCCTGCGTGGCCGCATCCACATCGATCCTGCTCTGCCTCAAGGTCTGCTGCTTCCTCATTCCCTCGAACAGGGTCAGGTTGCTGCTTAAGAAAAAGTTATTGGTCCGCACACGGTCATTCGCGAACGTGTTGGTGAAGCGATCCACCACACGGCCGTAATTGTATCCGTGTGATGCCACTCCGTTCAAGTCCGGCGCCAGATCCCAAAGGGCACGTTCCCGGTTCTTGTCCGCCAACTCCAGGTCGAGGGCCGAATTGAGCACAATAAGGTTCTTCTCCTCGGCGCGTGCGACACATTGTTCCAGTGTCCAAAGTTGTTGCTGCGCCTGCAGGACCATGGGCAGCAACATGCAAAATATGATCGTGATCCGCATCAGCATATGGTCGATCCGGAGGGAACCGGCATCAACAAAAGTACCCGCGATGCAAGGTCGGAGGATCTACAATTGATGAACGGTGCGGGTGCTGGGCGGATGGTGCATGAGGCGGAGGGTCCGCGATCGGCTCCTCTCCTAGGGATCCATGACCTTGATCTCCACCCGCCGGTTGGCCTCGCTTTGTTCCTTGTTCTTTGGATCCGGGAAGAGCATCATGGAATTGCCGAAGCCCTTATAAGAGAGCCTGGATGGTGGGATATCATTCACAAGAAGGAAATCATACACCGTTTTGGCCCGGGCCGTACTGAGTTCAATGAACTCTTTTTTGTTCTTATAGGTGGGTCCATTCACATGCCCCTGGATCTCGATCCGCACATCCTGATTCACCTGCATGAAGTTGAGTAGAAGGAGCAGGGCACTTTCGGACTGCCGCAACACTTTATCGTCATCTCCAACGAAGCGTATATCATCCAGTACAACATGTTCGCCCGGCACAATGGGTCTCAGCTTCAGGTCCAGCTTCACTTCGGGGTCGCTGCTGCCTTTCACCTTTGTGCTGGTGAACATATAGCCACGGCTCACACAGGTCACCTTCAGATTTCTGTAGGTATCCATTTCATAGGAGTAGCTGTTCCTACCCTTCGCTTCCACCACATCACCGTAGGTCATGCCTTCCACCGTGATGCTCGCCTCGAGTGGGCGTCCATCCACCGCATCGAATATGTTTATGGATACCAGTTGTTTCTTCTTGGTCTTCTCTTCCGGCTCTGGTTCTGGCAGAGGTGGAGGATCGTAATGGAAGTGGATGGTGTAACCAGCGCGTGGCCGTTCCTGATGGTCCACAACGAGGTAGAGGAGCTGACCTGCCTCCACCTCCAAAGCGCGGCTGTAGCTGGATCCGACCCCGGAGCGCACATATTCATCCACGGCATCCCGGGAAAGGCCACAACGTGAACCGATCGAAGGATCATTGCGAGAGATGTTCGATCGCAAAGGCACCACTTGCTTGCTGGCGATCTTGTCGCAGATACCTGGCACGGCCCCCTCGAAGACCAGGAAATCTATATCGTCTTCGATGTTGTCCGGAATGATATCGAAGGTGAGTTCGCACTTCACCGGTACGCGGAACTTATACCAGGTGGTATGGTGCTCCCGCTCGAACCACTGCAGATGTTCTTTGGGATTCTCTTTGATCTCCAGCTTGTTTCCGAAGCCGCGAACCGCATGTTGCACGGTAACTATGCTGTCCGTGAGCACAATGGCACCGGTACAGTCGCCGTTATCCTGCGTGAACCGCGCGGACATTGTCTGCCCGATGGCCACTGGTGTCATGGCCATACACAAAAGCGCAGATATGATCAGATCCGTCCTCACCGATCCCCGCGTTTCTACGCAAGCACAGGGGAATAGGATACAGCTTGCGGATCAGGATAATGCTTTGCGCGCATGCCGTTTGGCCTTGGGACAAGGCCATGGGCAAGTGGCAATGGGCTTTCCTTGCGCTGTAAGGCGGAGGGTGCAAGGGTGATCGTGGTGAAACATTTTACATTTTATGTCAGGAACCGGATAAATTTATCCCCTTCCTGTCATAAATTCGCCGCGTGAACTACGCTCAATTCGCAGATCATTTCGTAACCCGCCCTTGCTTCACGGCGCAGGATGTACGCCTGGTGTTCCCCGGCTTCGACGACCGGCAGCTGCACTACTGGATGAAGAAGGGCTTGGTGGAGCGGCTACGGAAGCCCTATTACCGATCGGCAAAGCGCCAGTGGGACCAATTCGAACGCTGGAGTGTTGCGAACCAAGTCTATTCACCTTCGTACATCTCGTTGGAGTCGGCGCTCTCTCATCACGGGCTTATTCCCGAAGGCGTGTTCCACATTACCTCGGTCACCACCCTCCACACGCGAACCTTCGATATCGGCAAGACCCGCTACTTCTATCGTTCGGTACGCCCGCAATTTTTCTTCGGGTATGATATCCTGGAGCGGAACGGTGCGGCGGTGCGCATGGCCGATCTGGAGAAAACGGTGCTCGATGTGCTTTACTTCAATCCCACGCTCGTTGATCCAGCCGGCTTCAAGGCGATGCGCCTGGAGCGTATGATCCTGAAGGAGCAATTGCGAAAGGACGTGATCGAAGACTATCTGAAGCTCGCGAACAACAAGTCCCTCACCAAACGCTACAGGCAGCTCCAAAAGTGGATCGATGATCACGCTGGATAACATCAAGAAGGCCTACCCTGCCGAGCTGCAGGACGAGGACCAGATGCTGCTGCGCGAGTACCTCCAGTACCGCATCCTGGGTATCATCTATGATTCACCTTTTGCGGAGAAGCTCGTTTTCCTTGGAGGAACCTGCCTGCGCATCGTACACGACAATCGCCGGTTCAGCGAGGACCTGGATTTCGACAATCTGGGACTG
This sequence comes from Bacteroidota bacterium, assembly GCA_023412755.1. Taxonomy (GTDB): domain Bacteria; phylum Bacteroidota; class Bacteroidia; order Flavobacteriales_F; family PHOS-HE28; genus PHOS-HE28. Next base: position 1,003 of record JAEZCB010000187.1, on the reverse strand, counting down.
ACCAAACCACAATTCGCGGAAGTGGGGGAACTCGTGCAGCGGGAACTGCAGCGCGAAGGCTACGAAGTGACCACGGACATGGCCGGTTTTGCCGCCTTCCGCTGTCGCGTGAGATTGCCCGGCCTTCTATACAAACATGGCCTCTCCGGCCACAAGGAACAAAGCATCTTGATCCAACTGGATACGGAACCACAGCGCTATGACTATATCCCTGAGCCTTACTTCATCGCCAAATGGGATGTGCGCCAGGATATCCGCTGCTGCCCACTACCACTATTGCTCGCGCAGAAGTGCCATGCGATCTTCGACCGGCAACGCAGCAAAGGCCGCGATTTCTTCGATGTCGCGTTCCTGCTTGGTCTGAACGTTGAGCCCGACCTGCGTTATCTGGAACAGAAGAAAGGGATCACTACCACGATGTCATTGGCAGAGGCATTGTTGGAGCGATGCGCCCAACTGGACATGAATGCGATGGCGAAGGATGTGGAGAAGTTCGTATTCGATAGGAATGGGACGCGCAGCGTGGTACATTTTGCGCAGATCGTGAGACAGCGGTGGTTGCGGGGGTGAGGACTGCCGACATGCTATCGATACCATCTCTGGGGTTTGATCGCGCGGCATACATTCGAAAGCTATCCATGCAGTACGAGTCACTTTGCTACACATCCAAGAGAGAGGTCAGAAAGATGCTGGCCTCCTCGGATCCTGAGTTGATGAGCAAGGCACTCGTTGGAATGCTTTACGGTATAAGAGATGCCGTCTGGTGCCTGGACCGGCTACTTGAACACATTCACCATCCCGATCACTAGGTTGCGAATAATGCCATTGTAGGCATTGATCAACTCTACCGCTTCAACCCTGATCTTGATGTTCCACGGATCAGAAAGGATTTGAGAAAAGTTTCCGGTACCCACCGGGAAACTGCTTTGGATATACTTGAAGGGGTGAATGAGTTAAGGAGGAGGCGCCTGAGAGCCTGTTTAGGATCGTTTGAGCAAGAGGG
>JAEZCB010000259.1 GCA_023412755.1 Bacteroidota bacterium | reverse complement strand
TCGCGATCGTTGTTTGCGCCTGTATAGCTCACCGTGCCGTTCATATTCACATCGGCTGGATGATATACGTTGCTCACACTGGCAGTAGGTGAAATACCACCGATCGCGACCAGGATGGGATCGCGATCATTGTTAGGACCGGTATAGCTCACCACACCATTCCCGTTCACCTCGCCCGGCCAGAGCACCATGATGCCGTTGACATTCTTGCGCGCATCTGTGCCCCAAGTGGGAGTTGAGGGATCGGTGAAGTCGATCGAGGTTGGTGTGGCTGCAAGTGCGATCGGCGGGGCGGTCATCACACCGAGGTGATTGCGATGGCGAATGGTGATGTGATAGTTGCCGGGAGTCACGCCAACGTTGATCTCGGAATCACCCGCAACATCGATCACCGATCCATCGCGACGAACAGAGCGGGTCTGCTTTCGATCACCAATCCAGCATTGGCGCCATCTCTTAATTCCAGTACGACCCAATCCACCACGGCCATTGCTCCAGTGTTGGCAAGAAGCATATTATCAATTTGTAAGGAACCTGGGGATCCGGCATACGTATATCCCATGGATTGATACGGTTCCGACAGTGGGATCAAGCTTTCTGACCGTAGATCATCCTGCATAGTACCATTATCATAAGGACCATACAGGAAAACACGTGCTGAAAGCGTGACTTCCGGCGATGGATCCTGTATAGTGAAAGTCAAAGCTGTACCCCAACATAGGACACTCAGATCCTCGATGAAAATGGTGTGATCATATTCTCCTCGAACGCTTTCGAACCGATCACGTTCCGTGATCATCCCCATCTTTGCCCGGCAAATTCCACCTTTGTCACCACATGGCCAACATCCTCATCATAGACGACGAAAAAGCGATCCGGTACGCGCTGCGCGAGATCCTCGAGCACGAAGGGCACAAGGTGGAAGAGGCGGAGGATGGCCAGCAGGGCTGCAGCAAGGCGAAGGCCGGCAAGTTCGACCTTGTGATGTGCGACATCAAGATGCCCAAGATGGACGGACTTGAGGTGCTCGAGAAGATCCAGGGTTTCAACGAGGAACTGCCGGTGGTGATGATCAGCGGCCATGGCACTATTGAGACCGCGGTTGATGCCTTGAAGAAAGGCGCTTTCGATTTTATCCAGAAACCACCGGACATCAACCGGATCCTGGTAAGTGTGCGCAACGCGTTGGACCGGGGCAAACTGGTGGAAGAGACCAAGGTGCTGCGCCAGAAGGTGAGCAAAAAGGCGCAGGCAACGCAGATGGTGGGCGATAGCAAGGCGCTGAAGGAGATCAAAGAGATGATCGAAAAGGTGGCACCCAGCGACGCTCGGGTATTGATCACCGGTGGAAACGGTGCCGGCAAGGAAGGCGTGGCCCGCATGATACACGAAAAGAGCCAGCGCGCCAGCGGCCCCTTTGTTGAGGTGAATTGTGCTGCCATCCCAAGTGAATTGATCGAAAGCGAACTATTCGGACACATGAAAGGGAGCTTCACCAGCGCTTTCAAGGACCGCAAGGGCAAATTCGAACTGGCCGATGGCGGCACGCTCTTCCTGGACGAGATCGGGGACATGAGCCTTTCCGCACAAGCGAAGGTGCTAAGGGCACTGCAGGAGAACCGCATAACGCCCGTGGGCGGCGACAAGGACATCAAAGTGAACGTGCGTGTTGTGGCCGCGACCAACAAGGACCTGAAGAAGGAGATCGCCGAAGGACGGTTCCGCGAAGACCTGTTCCACCGGCTCAGTGTGATCCCCATCCATGTGCCCAGCCTCAGTGAGAGGCTGGAGGATATCCCGCTATTGGCCGAGCATTTCATTCAACAGGTATGCAATGAACAAGGGATCCCGGCGAAGAAGATCAGTGATAAGGCGGTGAAGGAGTTGCAGAAGCTGCCGTGGACCGGTAATGTGCGTGAATTACGCAATGTGATAGAGCGTTTGGTGATCCTAAGCGGAAAGGAGATCACAGATACGGAAGTGAGGTCCTATGCGGTGCCCCGCGCCTGACCGAGCATGCACCGGAGAGCGCTCAAGGAAAAGGTATTGATCGCCATCAACGGCGTGATCTTCCTGCTGGCCACTCTGGCCGTTGGCGAAGAATGGAATTGGACCTTCTTCTTCTTTGGGTTCGTGGCCCTGGTGAATTTCCTAAGCATCCCATTCGTTGATCGCTCGTTCCTTCGGATCACCATTTTCCTCCATTCACTCAACGCTTTTGCCGCGGCCGTCGTAGCGCATCAATTCTTCAGTCTTGGAAAAACGGGTCTGGCTTGGATGTATGTGCTGGCGACAGCAGGCTTCCTTGTTGCCACCCTATTCTACTGGCGCACTTTAGGCAGGCCCACGCGCACGTGACCATGCGCTTTCCCCGCCTTCCATAACCAAACCGCCCCGCTCATGTGATCGAAGCATTCTGGTCCCGTGCCGCACCTTAGATTCGGTTCTAGAATAACGCAGAGATCCTTCCATGAGACAGTTCTTCAAATTCGTCCTGGCCTCCATGCTCGGCACCTTGCTGGTGGGCGCCGTACTCATCGTCATCTCCATAGGCATTCTTGGTGCCATGGTGGCCGGCCTTGCATCCGAACGCACAGCCAACATCAAAGATGGCAGCGTACTGCAGATCACACTTGACAAGGAGATCAAGGACCGTGGAAGCAAAGAGCAGTTCGATCTGGATCTAGGGCCATTCACCGCACAAAGCCACATCGGTCTCAATACGATCCTGCAAAGCCTCGAACATGCAAAGACGGATGATAAGATCGAAGGTGTCTACCTGGACCTGGTGATGGTGAATGCAGGTTTCGCAAGCCTGAAGGAGATCAGAGACAAGCTCATTGAATTCCGCGAGGAAAGCGGAAAACCGGTCATAGCGCACAGCGAATTCTATACCCAGGCCGCATATTACCTGGCCACGGCAGCGGATGAGATCTACCTGCAGCCCAAAGGAGACGTGGACTACCGCGGCCTGAGCAGCGAGCCGATGTTCCTGAAAGGACTCTTCGACAAGCTTGAAGTGGACATCCAGTTGGTGCGCGGAAGCAACAACCGGTTCAAGGCATTCGGTGAGACCTTCACGGAATCAAAAATGAGCGAGGCCAACCGGGAGCAGATGCGCAAGATCCTGCAGGATCTTTGGGTGGAACACCGCAGGGCCGTTGGCGAGGCGCGCGGGATCGACCCGACCAGGCTGGACCAGATCGCCGATAGCATGCTCGTGCGTAGCGACATCAGCGCTCTGAAGCACAATTTCATCGATGGCTCCAAGTATGTGGATGAGGTGCATGACATCATCCGTGAGCGCATGGGGCTGGATGCGGAAAAGAAGATCGAATTCGCCAAACTGAAGAATTACGCACGATCGTTCACACCAGAAACGAAGAAAGGGGCCATTGCAGGCAGCAAGGACAAGCTTGCGATCGTATATGCAGAGGGAAGCATCTCTTCCGGCAAGAATTCCGATGGCACCATCGGCAGCACCAGCCTGGGCGAAACGTTGCGCAAAGCCCGTGAAGATGATGACATCAAGGCCGTGGTGTTCCGTGTGAATAGTCCGGGAGGCAGCGCTCTTGCCAGCGAGATCATCTGGCGCGAGGTGCAAAAGATCGCAGAGAAGAAACCCATCGTAGTGAGCATGGGCGATGTGGCGGCTTCGGGTGGTTACTACATCAGCGCACCGGCCACCAAGATCTTCGCTGAGCCCACCACCATCACCGGTTCCATCGGCGTGTTCGGCATGATCCCCAACATGAAAGGATTCTTCAACAATAAGCTAGGCATCACCTTCGATGTGGAGAAGACGCACCGCTATGCCGATATGCTCACCGTGAGCCGCCCGCTGGACCAGCAGGAATTGCGCATCATGCAATTGTATGTGGACGATATCTATGAGACATTCAAGGAACGTGTGGCCACCGGCCGGAACATGAGCGTGGCGCAGGTGGACAGCATAGGTCAGGGCCGTGTGTGGAGCGGCTCGGAAGCATTAAGACTGGGGCTCGTGGACAAGCTCGGTGGACTTGAAGAAGCAATAGCCGAAGCAGCAAGTCTGGCGGAGTTGGGAGATGACCACCGCCGGGTGGAACTGCCCGAGCAAAAAGATCTGTTCGAGCAGATCATGGAGGATCTCGGCGGAAATATGAAGACTTGGGCGGCCATGCACCTGCTCGGTGATGAGGACCTGAAACTCCTGGATCAGTTCAAGCGCGTGCAGGAGGCCAAAAAGCATTGGGGTATCCAGGCCCGCATGCCGTTCGACATCGAGGTGGAGTAAGGCCGGACGATCCAATTTCAAAAGCCCTGGCTTATGCCGGGGCTTTTTTCTGGGCCTGCGTTAAATTGACAAAAGGCCCCGCTTTCACGGAGCCTTCTGCCTGCCCTTAGATCCACTAACCAAAACCTGACCATAATACGTTGGCGGTCTTCGGATTGTTACGGATCCATTTGAGATCCGTTCCCAACAGCAGGAAATGACAAAAGGCCCCACTAATGCGGAGCCTTCTGCCTGCCCTTAGATCCACTAACCAAAACCTAACCTTGTAACGGCGGGGTCCCCCCGAAGGTTACACATCAGCGACCACGGTGCTTGGCCGGAGCCGAACTGTAGCGAACTTCGCAGCACGAATGCCGATCAACGCGCTCTTCTCCTACCTGATCAAAAAACGGCTGCAGCAAATAGAGCTGTTCCGGGATAATCCGCGCATGGCACAGCTGGAGGTGTTCCACCGGCTCATCGGCATGGCCAAGTATACTGAGTGGGGGCGCAAGTATGATTATGCCACCATATCCGATCCGCACATCTTCCGCCAGCGGGTGCCGCTGCAGGATTACAACGATGTGAAACCCTACGTGGAGCGGCTCCGCAAGGGCGAACAGAACCTGCTTTGGCCCACGGACATCCGCTGGTTCGCCAAGAGCAGCGGTACCACTAGCGACCGCAGCAAGTACATACCTGTGAGCCGCGAAGCGCTGGAGGACTGCCACTACAAGGGAGGCAAGGACCTCATAGCCCTGCACTACCTCATATTCCCGGAAAGCAAGTTGTTCATGGGTAAAAGCCTGGTGCTCGGCGGAAGCAGCACCATTGAGCAATTGCGCCCCGATGCCTATAGTGGCGATCTCTCGGCCATCATCATCAAGAACCTGCCTGTATGGGTGGAGATCCGGCGAACCCCAGTGAAGGAAACCGCCCTGCTGGACAATTGGGAGGAGAAGATCGAAAAAATGGCACGGGAGACCGTTCGCGAGGATGTGCGATGCATAGCTGGTGTGCCCAGTTGGACACTGGTGCTGCTCAAGCGCATTCTGGAGATCTCCGGAAAGGATAACATCATGGAGGTGTGGCCCAACCTGGAATTGTTCATGCATGGTGGCGTGAGCTTCAGGCCATACCGCGCACAGTTCGGATCCATGATCCCTTCGCCCACCATGAACTACCTGGAGAGCTACAACGCCTCCGAGGGCTTCTTCGGCATCCAGGATAGGCGGGGTGCGGATGACATGCTGCTTATGCTCGACTACGGCATCTTCTTCGAATTCATGCCGCTGGAGGAGGTGGAGAAACCTGAGCCACGCACATTGTTGCTGGAAGAGGTGGAGGAAGAGAAGCAATACGCCATCGTGATCAGCACCAACGGCGGCCTCTGGCGCTATATGCCTGGGGATACGATCCGCTTCACCAGCACCCGACCTTACAGGATACAGGTGAGCGGTCGTACCCGCAGCTTCATCAATGCATTCGGGGAAGAACTCATTGTGGAAAATGCGGATCGCGGCATGGAAGCGGCCTGCCAGGCAACAGGTGCGATCGTGAACGAATACACCGCGGCACCCATCTACATGGATGACAATGCACGCGGAGGACATGAATGGGCCATTGAATTCGATAAGCCTCCACAAGATCTGGCGCGATTCGTGGATATGCTGGATTCCACCATGCGTTCGCTCAACTCGGATTATGATGCGAAACGACGGGGCGACATGGCCCTGCAGCGTCCCTTGGTACATGCCGTACCGAAGGGCACCTTCCATGCATGGATGAAAAGCCGGGGCAAACTGGGTGGCCAGAACAAAGTGCCGAGGCTTAGCAACGACCGATCCTATATCGAACCCATACTCCGGTCCGTATGATGGTCGCGCTTCTCCCCTTCCTATTGCTGCCGATCCTTCCTGGCGAGCCGAGCACCGCGCCGGTGGCCATAAGCAGCGGCACGTATGAGGTGAATGGCTCTTTCAGCGCATTCACCACGGATGAACTGGGCAACGTGTACGCATTGAGCGGTGATGTGCTGGAGTTGTATGACAAACAAGGACGATCACTGATCCGCAACAGCGTGAAGACCTTCGGAAAGATCACGCACATGGATGCCTTCTACTCGCTGAAACCGATGGTCTTCTCGGCGGAACAAGGCAACCTGGCAGTGCTGGACAATACATTGAGTGTCCAGGGCAGCGTGATCAACATCTCCCGTAAATTTCCGCAAGTGGTGCTGGCGGCGATGAGTGTACAGAACAACTTCTGGCTCTTCGATGAACGTGAACTGTCCATCCTGCGGGTGGATGGGCAGCTGCGGCCGCTGGCCGATACAGGCAGGCTGGACCAATTGCTGGGCACCACACCACAACCGGTGGCGATGCATGAGCATGATAGCTGGCTGTATGTGAACGACCGCGGCAACGGCATACTCGTGTTCGATCTGTTCGGAACCTATTCGCGCACCATACCGATCACCAACGCCGCGAGTTTCGAGGTGCGGGCCAATGAGATCTACTACTTCAGCGAAGGGAAACTCTGGCTGTACGATATGCGCAGCTTTGCCATCCGGGAAATTCCGCTGCCGGATGGGCTCGACCAAATAATGGATGCCCGGGTGGAGCGTGGCGTGCTCTACCTGTTGATGAAGGACAGGCTATTGATCACACCGATCCCGCGACAGCCTTGAGCCGGACATGTGATCCGTACGTTGTTGAGAACGACTTATCCACAACATGCCGAGCATTGGACATGCCGGATATCTTCGCGGCTATTCAAGGAAGAGGACCATGCACATCGCCATAGCCGGTAACATCGGATCGGGAAAGACCACACTCACTCAACTGCTCGCCAAGCATTACAAATGGGACCAGCTACAGGAAGCTGTGGACAACAATCCGTACCTCTTCGATTTTTACAAGGACATGCAGCGTTGGAGCTTCAACCTGCAGATCTTCTTCCTCAACAGCCGGTACGAACAGATCCTGGAGATCCGCCGAAGTGGACGAGATGTGGTCCAAGACCGCACCATCTATGAGGACGCATTCATCTTCGCGCCCAACCTACACGCCATGGGTCTTATGACCACGCGTGATTTCGAGAACTACTTCCGCCTGTTCAATAACATGGACAGCAGCATAACACCTCCGGATCTGTTGATCTACCTCCAGGCACCGGTGGATAAATTGGTGAAGCAGATCAGCGAACGTGGCCGCGAGTACGAGAACTCGATCAGTATAGAATACCTCAAGCGGCTGAATGAACGCTATGAAGCATGGATCCAGACCTATGACAAGGGCAAGTTGCTCGTGATCGACGTGGAAGAATATGCATTCCATTCTTCCCAGGAGGATCTAGGACGTGTGATCAACCATATCGACGCAGAGATCCATGGCCTGTTCCCGGTGGAAGCACCACCCATCAAAACAGCCAAAGAACGTGTGGCCGTGCTTGAAAAGGCCGCAGCAAAGGCTGGCACCAAAAAGGTGCTGAAAAAAGTTTGACAACACGCCTGCGATGCTGAAAAAGGCCACCCGAATGGTGGCCTTTTTCTTTAATGACATTTAGCTTCACCAAATGGAGAGCATCGTGATCGATGGACCGCAAGTGACCGACGTTCAAGCGATCACGGCCGCCTGCATTCACCTGACCACACCTGGCCAGGAAATGCCCGGCACATCGATCCGGCCATCGCGGAATTTTTCCGGATGATCACATCCCTGGGCCAAACGCCGTCAGGCCACCAGGATCGGTCGATCCATGGTTCGACTACCGATCACGCATCCTTCCCATGGCATTGCTTGAACTTCTTCCCACTTCCACAAGGACACGGATCATTCCTCCCCACCTTCTTCTCCACACGCACGGGCGTGGTGTTGCGGGGTGGGGGCGGGCCCATCGGCGGGCGTTGCGGTGCACCGGGACCACCACCTGCGCGCTGGGCGGGCGCCGGGGCCGGGCCTCTTGATGCGCCGGCGAATTGCGGTACTTCGGTGCGGCTGGTTTGCGTCTTGGGCTGCGGTGCCTGCCTTACCGGCGCCTCCTTCACCTGCGGCTGCGCGGTGGGAAGGCCGGCCTTGGCAAGGAAGCTCACGACTTCGCCGTTGATGCGCTCGATCATTGCCTTGAAGAGCTTGAAGCTTTCGAGCTTGTAGATCAACAGCGGGTCCTTCTGTTCGATGGCCGCGTTCTGCACGCTGCGGCGCAGGTCGTCCATTTCGCGCAGGTGCTCCTTCCACTCGTTGTCGATGATCGCCAGCGTGATGTACTTCTCGATGCTCGCCACCAGTTCCAAGCCTTGGCTCTTGTAGCATTTCTGCAGGTTCGCCACCACCTGCATGGTCTTGGTGCCATCGGTGATCGGCACCACGATGTTCTCGTATTGCTGGCCCTGATTCAGGAACACATCGGTGATCACCGGCATGGCCTGCGCGGCGATCTGCGCGCCGTGACGCTCGTAGCGCTGCATGGCCGCTTCGTACACCTGTTCAACAAGCGCTTCGCCCTTCACGTTGCGGAATTCCTCCTCCTTCACCGGGCTTTCGATGGAAAGCTTGCGGAAGAGTTCCATCTGGAAGCCTTCGAAGTCGCCATCCACATGGTAATCGTTCACCGTGCTGGTGGCCACATCATAGAACATGTTCAGGATGTCCAGCTTCAGCCTTTCGCCGAAAAGCGCATGGTGCCGACGCTTGTAGATCACCGTGCGCTGGCTGTTCATCACATCATCGTACTCCAGCAAGCGCTTGCGGATCCCGAAGTTGTTCTCCTCCACCTTCTTCTGCGCGCGCTCGATGCTGGCGGTCACCATGCGGTGCTGGATCACTTCGCCCTCCTTCAGGCCAAGCTGGTCCATCAGTTTGCTGATGCGCTGACTGTTGAACAGGCGCATGAGGTCATCCTCCAGACTCACGTAGAACTGCGAGCTGCCGGGATCACCCTGACGGCCTGCGCGGCCGCGCAACTGGCGATCCACGCGGCGGCTTTCGTGCTTATCGGTACCGATGATCGCCAGACCGCCGGCCTCCTTCACACCCGGCCCCAGCTTGATGTCCGTACCCCGGCCCGCCATGTTGGTGGCGATAGTCACCGTGCTGGGCAGACCGGCGTTGGCCACGATCTCGGCTTCGCGCTGGTGTTGCTTCGCGTTCAGCACCTGATGCGGGATGTTGCGCATCTTGAGCATCTTGCTCATCAGCTCGCTCACTTCAACGCTCGTGGTGCCGACCAATGAAGGACGACCAGCTTCGCGCAACGCCACGATCTCGTCGATCACCGCGTTGTACTTCTCGCGCTTGGTCTTGAACACCATGTCCTCCGCATCCTTGCGCACCACCGGGCGGTTGGTGGGGATCACCATCACATCCAGCTTGTAGATGTTCCACAGCTCCTGCGCTTCGGTCTCGGCGGTGCCGGTCATGCCCGCGAGCTTATGGTACATGCGGAAGTAATTCTGCAGCGTGATCGTGGCGTACGTCTGCGTGGCGGCCTCCACCTTCACCTTCTCCTTGCTTTCGATGGCCTGATGCAGGCCATCGCTGTAACGGCGGCCTTCCAGAATACGGCCGGTCTGTTCATCCACGATCTTCACCTTGCCGTCCATCACCACGTACTCCACATCGTTCTCGTAGAGTGCGTACGCGCGGATCAGCTGGTTCACCGTGTGGATGCGCTCGCTCTTGATCCCGAAATCGCGCAGAAGCTCATCCTTCCGCTTCGCCTTTTCTTCGGTGCTGGCCTCGCTCTTCTCGATCTCCGCGATCGTGCCTCCCACATCGGGCATGATGAAGAATTCCGGATCCTGCACATCGCCGCTGATGAGATCAACGCCCTTTTCGGTGAGCTCGATGCCGTGTTGCTTCTCATCGATCGTGAAGTACAGCTCCGCATCCACCTTCGGCATCTCCTTGCCCTGATCCTGCAGGTAGAAATTCTCCGTCTTCTGCAGGTGTGCGCGCACACCGGGTTCGCTCAGGAACTTGATCAGCGCATTGTTCTTCGGCAGGCCGCGGTGGGCGCGCAGAATGGCCATGCCGCCCTTCTCCAATTGCTCCTTCGTGGCGCTGCCATCGGCGAGTCCCTTCAGGTTCTCCTTCGCCTCGCTCAACAACTTCGTCACCAGCTGTCGTTGTGCGCTGTACAGGCGCTCCACGCGCGGCTTGTACTCATCGAACTGGTGCACATCGCCCTTCGGTGTGGGGCCGCTTATGATCAGCGGTGTGCGCGCATCATCGATCAACACGCTGTCCACTTCATCCACGATCGCGAAGTGGTGCTTGCGCTGCACCAGTGCGCTGGGCGCGTGCGCCATGTTGTCGCGCAGATAGTCGAAACCGAATTCGTTGTTCGTGCCGTATGTGATGTCGGCCATGTACGCATTGCGGCGCTCGGGGCTGTTCGGCTGGTGCTTGTCGATGCAATCCACCCGCAACCCATGAAACTCGTGGATCGGCCCCATCCACTCGGCATCGCGCTTCGCCAGATAATCGTTCACCGTCACCAGATGCACGCCGCGCCCGGCCAGCGCGTTCAGGAACACCGGCAGCGTACTCACCAGCGTCTTACCCTCGCCGGTGCTCATCTCGGCGATCTTCCCCTTGTGCAACGCCACACCGCCGATCAGCTGCACATCGTAGTGCACCATGTCCCACTTCACGGGGTTTCCGGCCGCCATCCATGTGTTCTTCCACACCGCCTTGCCATCTTCGATCGATATCGCATCGGGCCGCTTGATCGCCAGTTCTTTGTCCAGCTCGGTGGCCGTAACACGCAGTTCCGGGTTCTCCTTGAAACGCCGCGCCGTATCCTTCACGATCGCGAACGCCTCGGGCAGGATCTCCTCCAGCACCTCCTCGATGTCCGTCAAACTGTCGGCCAGTAGCTTGTCGATCTGTTCGTAGCGTTGCTCGCGCTCGCTGATGTCCATCTTCGGATCATCGTCGATCTCCTTGCGCAGGGCCGCAACCTTGTCATCGGTCTCCTTGGTGCGCTCGGCCACGCGGGCCTTCAGGGCGGCACTGCGGGCACGCAGTTCGTCGTGGGTAAGGCTTGCCAGTTTGCTGTAGGCCTCCTTGGTGCGCTCCACCAGCGGCTGCACCTCCTTGAGGTCGCGCTGCGCTTTATCACCGAAGATGCTCTTGAAGGCCTTGGAAAGTGAACCGATCATGTGGTTATAAGAAGATCACGCGCGGGGCGTGTGTGCGTGTAAAGGCTTGCAAAGGTACGGGGTTCGCCGTGAGCACGAATTGGGCCGGGCGTATAGGCCTGACAGAGTGGCGGGAGGGTGGATCAGATGATCAGATGATCAGATCCCCGCTGTACAGCGGGGCAGAAAATGAAATGCGCGCTCCGGTCAGGCCTTTTCTGAAGTCCGAGGTGTTGGTGCGAAGGTGCGAGCGGAAAAGCGCTGGCGTCTCGGATCCCGGCCGATCATCTGATCTTCTCATTTTCTGATCTTCTGATCGGCATTTGGGCGTGCCGCCCGGTGCGGGTCAAAAGCACCCGTACCGGGCGTCGGGTGCTTCGCTGTAGTCGGCTCGGCAGCACCAGCGGTCACGGCGCTGCGGGGTCCCTCGTTCCTCGGGCCTCCTCGCTGCACGTGGCCGCAAGGTGCTTTTTGTCGCCGGGCTGCCGCTCCGCCCCCTCACGCGGGCACCCGTCCTTGGCAAAGTGCTCTAGTGCACATTCCCAATAGACATGTATGGACACGAATGGACCATACCTGTCCATCCGTTTCCATATCAGCCCCCAAAAAGAAAACCCCAGCCTTCGCCGGGGTCCCAATTCAGTTCAACGCCTCAGTACTCGTCTTCGTTGAAGAAAAAGTCCTCCTTCGAGGGATAATCCGGCCAGATGTCCTCGATGCTTTCGAAGACCTCCTCATCATCTTCGATCGCCTGCAGGTTCTCCACCACCTCGAGGGGAGCGCCGGTGCGCATGGCGAAGTCGATCAGCTCGTCCTTGGTGGCGGGCCATGGAGCATCTTCGAGATATGAGGCGAGTTCAAGTGTCCAATACATTGCTAAAGGCCGGGTTCCGTGAAAATTCGCGCAAATATAGGTTCCTTGGGTATCCGTTCAATGGCCGTGCCACATCGGTTGATAAGTCGCTACGGGCATTCACTCAACCTCTTGGCTTCCAAGGAATTTCAGGTACGCCCATCAGCTTGCCCAAGTGCCTCGAGAGCATGAACAGGAGGTCCGAGAGCCGGTTGAGGTAGCGCACGATCACCTCAGGAACGTCCGATCCCGTGGAAAGTTCGATGACCCGGCGCTCGGCCCGGCGGCATACCGTGCGGCAGATATGCGCTTGTGATACCGCCGTGTGACCGCCCGGCAGAATGAAGTTGCGCATCGGCTCAAGTTCCGCATCCATGGCATCCATGGCCTTCTCCATTTTCGCGATGTCGTCATCTGTCACCTGCGGCACCTTGAACTTCTCCGCCTCTTCCTCGCTGCCCGATGCCAGCCGCGATCCGATCGCGAATAGCGTGTTTTGGATCTCCAGCAACATTTCCCCGTGGTGCCCCTGCGCCAGATCCCGCAGCATGCCGATGTGGCTGTTCAGCTCATCCACGGTGCCATACGCTTCGATCCGCGGATCGTTCTTCGGCACGCGGGTGCCACCGAGGAGGCCGGTCTGCCCCTTATCACCGGTGCGGGTATAGATCTTCATGGGGCAAAGATGGGGAGGCGGATCGCAGGCTATTAGACATGCATCATTATCATGTCTCGAAACGATATGCAACGGATCGTCTCTCCTACCCTACGCGAAAGTCCTACTGGGTTTCAACCGCGCGCTAACCTACTCAAAGTACTCTCCGTAAGTCTGTAGATGTGCGTGCATGCTCATGATCTCGCCATCGGAGATTTTATCGCTCATGCCACCGAGCATCTTGTGCAGTGGGATCAGGTAATTGTGCAGCTGGTTGTGGCCTTCGCCGGTCATGGTGCACTTCTCGAAGATCGTTTGGAACTCGGCTTCGAGGCTGTCCTTTAGTTGTGCCTTGGTCATGCCACTTTGCGGGTAGCGCTCAACCAGCATGCGCATGCTCTGTATGCCTTGCGTGGTCTCGGGGTTGGCCTTCCAACGTTTACCGTTGTCCAACGTGACCAATGGACCTTGCGGTGGTGGTGGAGTTTCGGCGATCCTGCCGATGTGACCAGTATCCCTTACCAGCGTCCCTGGCGTACGGTCGGTAGTGGTGCAGGCGGTGAACAGCAATAGAAAGATCGGCAACATGCACAGGCTCTTCATCACATTGACATTGATGCGCAAAGATCCTAAGCGGGTTGGATCCAGTGTATGATGATCGTCATATTGAGACCCTTTCGCACTCGGGACCTTTGCAGCTTACGATCCCGCACATGTCCTACGCCATTACGCCACCGCACACGTTTCACATCCCGGTCATGGGTCTGGGCTACACGATCGATACGCCTGTGAAGG
>JAEZCB010000245.1 GCA_023412755.1 Bacteroidota bacterium | reverse complement strand
GTTTCTGGTGTTGCGCCGACAAGAGATCAGGGGCTCTTCAAGCTAATGAAAGAGAACCAGGCGAAGGATCCTTTGGTGAGTGTCATTGTCACCACCTATCAGCACGCTAAGTTCATAGAAGGATCCTTGCACGGCATTCTGGATCAGCGTGTGGATTTCGATCTAGAGATCCTCGTAGGAGAGGATGATAGTTCAGATGGAACACGGCAGATATGTGAACGCATTGCTGCCGAGTATCCAGGGAGGATCCAATTATTCCTACGTTCTCGGAAGGATGTGGTGATGATCCTTGGCAGACCTACCGGTCGAGCCAACCTATTGGATCTTCTTAGGCGAGCAAAAGGCAAATACATAGCCTTATGCGAAGGCGACGATCACTGGATCGACCCAAATAAGCTTCAACGCCAGATCGATGCGTTGGAGGCGGATCCTGGCGCGATCGGTTGTTTCACGGATGCCTACAATGAGACAGATGGTAAGCGCATAGCATATATGGACCATGGCTATGCCACATCTCCCAAAGGTGTGGTGGATCAACATAGGATCATCCAAGGTCAAGGAATTCCTACTTGCACATTCGTATTCCGCAATATCGATCTTGAGCCGTATTACAAGGCATTGCAAGCCGCACCTGTTGGAGATACGCTACTATTCACGTACCTCTCTGGTCATGGCCACTTTATCTATCAGCCGGAAAGAACGGGTGTTCGTGTGATCCACCCCGGTGGCATGTACTCCATGCGGAGTGCGGTACACAAGCTGGATATCCACCTTCGGACCCTTCCATATATGGACCGGTTGAGTCGCCACAAATACACACACCTGATCCATACACGGCGGAACAAACTCCTCAACGCAGCCTGGTCCGAAGCCCTTGAAAAGAAGAACCAGGAACTGGCACGTTACGTCTGGCCCATGATCGCCCGTGACCGCAAGGCATTCGGCTGGAACTTCACCACCACCCTGCGCAACTGGAGCAAGGCCTACATGCCCTGGCTGGATAAGTTGTTCGCCCGCATCACTGGAAGTTAGCCGGTTGCCGCCGAAGCTCGAACTTCGCCAGCGATGACCACCCCGGCCTCCGGCCCCCGCATCGCCATCGCTTATGCCAGTCCGAGGCCCGATACGTTCGTGCAGGCCCACATGGAGCGGCTCCCAGGGGTGGTGCTCGTGCTGGGTGATGGCCTGCCGCCCAACCGGTTGGAAAATGGAGGCCTGATCATGCACGGCAGCGGTGCCGGACGCATCATGGATGTGGCTTCCGGTGCCCTGCGAGGTCTGTTGCCGCAGAAGGAACATTCGCGCCGGATCGCACAGTTGCTCAAGGAGCGCGAGGCCCAGGTGGTGCTGGCCGAATTCGGGTATACCGCCATGTACATGCTGGATGCCTGCCGGATGGCCGGTGTGCCTCTGGTGGCCCACTTCCATGGCATCGATGCCCATTCGAGGGATTATCTCCGGAAGTATCACAGGTATCAACAGTTGTTCAAGGAGGGCGCTGCTTTCGTGGCGGTCAGCCGGTCCATGCGCGATCATTTGATCCAACTCGGTGCTCCTGCGGAGCGTACGCACCACACCGTATACGGGGTGGATCTTGAGCGCTTCACCGGGGCAAAACCCGCCCAGGCGCCACCCAACCTGCTGGCCATAGGCCGTTTTGTGGAAAAGAAGGCGCCACACCTTACCATACTCGCGTTCTCCAAAGTGCTGGAGCGGCTGCCTGAGGCACGGCTCACCATGGTGGGCGACGGACGGTTATGGGAAGCGTGCGATAGTATGGTTCGGGCACTGGGGCTGGGGGATCGGATCCATCTGGCAGGGCACTCGCCGCATGATGGCATACTACCATACCTGCGCACGTCCCGGGCATTCGTTCAGCATAGTGTCACCGCGCACAATGGCGATTCAGAAGGGACGCCTGTGGCGATCCTGGAAGCCATGGCCTCCGGACTTCCGGTGATCGCCACGCGGCACGCCGGCATTCCCGATGTGGTGGAGCATGGTGTGCACGGCCTGCTATGTGATGAACTGGACATCACCACGATGGCCGCCAGCATGGAGCGTTTGCTATCCGATCCCATGCTTGCGGCCACCATGGGCGCACAGGCCGCTTCGTATGCACGTCGTACTTTTCCGATGGAACAACAGATCGCCGCGTTGCACACCGTGTTACGCCAGGCGGTCTCCTATCAGCGTTCGGGAACATGAAGGTGGTGATCACAGGGGCGAGCGGTTTCATCGGTGGCTCATTCGTACGCCGGTGGATGGCGAGTGCAAATGCGGAGGATCGCATCCTCTGCCTCACCAGTTCGGATGCGGGCGCGGAGAAACTTCTCCATGAATGGCCGGACATCTCCGTGATACCACTGCGTTCAGTAGGCACGGAGGGCGTGATGAAGGCGATGGAAGGTGCCGATGCGCTATTCCATTGCGGCTGGAGCACAGTACCTCGCACGGCCGATGCCGATCCGGCCAAGGACCTGCTGGAGAATGTCTACAACGGCCTGCCGTTGATCGATGCGGCCATCTTCGCGGGGGTGCGCCGTTTCATCTTCCTTTCCTCTGGTGGCACGGTGTATGGCCATGGCTCCCGCCCGCACCGGGAGCACGATCCGGTGGATCCCATTGGCGCTTACGG
>JAEZCB010000175.1 GCA_023412755.1 Bacteroidota bacterium | reverse complement strand
AATAGCCATCGCACTCTTGTTGATCACCTCGGATGTGATCGCCCAGCAGACGATCTATGATGAGGCCCGTGTGCTTTACCGCAAGGAAGTGCTCGGCGGCATTACCGTACATGGCGATGGCTGGGGTTTCAATTTCTTCCATGGCAAGCACCGCACGGCCCGCGACCGGCGCATGATCGGCCTGGAGATCGTGAGCATGAAGCACCCCAAGGAGATCAAGAGTTTCAACCCGTATTACGAGGATTCGCGCGGCTATTTCTTCGGAAAACAGAACTCCCTCATGCTTGTACGGCCCACCTATGGCCGCAAGCACCAGATAACGGACAAGATCAGGAAAAGCGGCGTGGAGGTGAACTACGTCTGGGGGATCGGACCATCCATCGGCCTTTTGAAGCCGGTGTATCTGCAGATCGGCCAGCCGGACAACTTTCCGTATGAGAGCATTGCGGTGGAACGCTATGATCCACGCACCCATGATGTGCATAACATCTATGGCCGGGCCACGTGGTTCCGTGGTGTGGGCGAAATGGCCGTGCGTGTCGGAGCATTCGGCCGTTTCGGCTTCAACTTCGAGCATAGTGGCCAGGTGGCCGGCATCAAGGCGATCGAAGCCGGCGCCACCATAGATGCCTTCCCTACGGTAATGCCGATCATGGCGGAACTGGAAGGCGTGCGTAACAAGCAGTTCTTCTTCGGTTTCTACCTTTCGCTGCAATTCGGCAAGAAGTTCATTTCATGAGCGAGGTGGTAACGGTGGAAGAGAAGGAGCGGAAACGCCGGCCGGAATGGTTGCGCGTTAAGCTTCCTACAGGTGAGAATTACCGCAAGGTGCGCTCCATTGTGAGCGAACACAAGCTCCACACCATCTGCCAGAGCGGCAATTGTCCGAACATGGGCGAATGTTGGGGCGCAGGCACGGCCACCTTCATGATCCTTGGCAATATCTGCACCCGCTCTTGTGGCTTTTGTTCGGTCGCCACGGGACGTCCGGAGGCGGTCGATCCCTTTGAACCTGCACGCGTAGCACGCAGTGTGGAACTCATGGGTGTGAAGCATTGCGTGATCACCAGTGTGGATCGCGATGATCTGAAGGATGGTGGCAGTGACATCTGGTCCAGGACCATTCGCGCCATCCGACGCCGTTGCCCTGGCACCACAATGGAGACCCTGATCCCGGATTTCCAAGGCAAATGGGAGAATCTGGAAGTGGTGCTGCAGGCGGCGCCAGAAATACTTTCCCACAACTTGGAGACCGTACGCCGGCTAACGAAACAGGTGCGCATACAGGCGAAGTACGACCGCAGTCTGGAGGTGCTTATGCGCAGCGAACGCGCCGGGCTTCGCACAAAGAGCGGGGTGATGCTTGGCCTGGGTGAGACCGATCAAGAGGTGGAGGAGACGATGGACGACCTGCGCAGCGTGGGCGTACATATCCTTACATTGGGCCAATACCTGCAACCCACGAAGGAGCATCTGCCGGTGGCGGAATTCGTACATCCGGACAAGTTCGCATACTTCAAGAAACTGGGGTTGAAGAAGGGATTCCGCTACGTGGAGAGCGGGCCGCTGGTGCGCAGCAGTTACCATGCGGAAAAGCATATGTTCTGATCCTGGTCCGGAGCCTCTTGAGGCACGGTGATCTCCGGCCGCTGAGCAAGATGCCAATGTCTGGCAGGCTTGGGTATCCGATCAAGTAGCAGGTACCGCCTCCGGTACATTAGTAGTTTTGGTCCTTCACTCAATCCATTTCAACAGATGATCAGAGTAGGCATAAATGGTTTCGGTCGTATCGGGCGTGTAACAGGAAGGCTGCTGCTTCAGCGAAAGAATGTTGAGCTGGTGGCGGTGAATGACCTTACCGATACCCGTACCCTGGCCCACCTGTTCAAGTATGATTCGATCCACGGCACATTCAAGGGCGATGTTTCACATGGCGAGGATCATCTGGTGCTTGGCGGCAGGAAGGTGAAGGCATTCTCCGAGCGCGATCCGGGTGCGCTTCCATGGGGCGATCTGGGCGTGGACGTGGTTATCGAGAGCACCGGACTATTCCTTACGCGGGAAAAGGCTTCCGCCCATTTGAAAGCCGGTGCGCGCAAAGTGGTGTTGTCGGCACCTGCCAAGGATGGCGACATAAAGAGTGTGGTGCTGGGTGTGAATGATGATATCCTGGATGGTTCGGAGGATATGGTCTCCAACGCTTCATGCACCACCAATTGCGCGGCCCCCATGGTGAAGATCCTGCACGACCTCTGCAGGGTGCAGAGCGGCTTCATAACCACGGTGCACAGCTTCACCAGCGATCAACGCCTGCATGATGCCCCGCACCGTGATCTGCGCCGGGCGCGGGCGGCATCTGTGAGCATGGTGCCCACCACCACCGGTGCTGCCAAGGCGATCACCAAGATCATTCCCGAATTGCATGGAAAGCTTGGCGGGGGCGCTATTCGTGTGCCGGTACCGGATGGTTCCATCACCGACCTCACCTGCTGGGTGGAGAATGTCTGTTCCGCGGAAGAGATCAATGCCGCATTCCGAAAGGCAGCGGAAGGGGATCTGAAGGGCATTCTTCGGTATACGGAAGACCCGATCGTAAGCGTGGACATCGTGGGCGATGAACACAGCTGCATCTATGATTCACAGCTTACAAGCGTGGTCGGGAACATGGTGAAGGTGATGGGCTGGTATGATAATGAATATGGGTATTCCAGCCGCCTGGCGGATCTGGTGGAGGTTCTGGCGAAGTAGGTCCAGGTGAACGCACACAGACCTGTGTCAATGCGCGGGCGATGCATGTTGCGCCGCCTTGGTGCTGGCGGGTGCCCCTGAAATACGGACATCATCGGCAAGTGGTCCATCTCCTTGCCGCTGCATCAGGCGTGTACCTGCCGGATCGGTGACCGCATAGGTGAAATAGCTGATCCAATCACCCAGATTCAGGTAGCGGCTGCCTGGTGCCACCTCGATGTCTATGGGTAGATGCCGGTGGCCGAAGATCATCACGTCGAAATGTTCCTCTTGCAGCCGTTGCCTGCAGTAATGCACCAACCATTCCTTTTCCTCGCCCAGCCATTGCCGGTCGTTCTCGTAGTTCTTCTTGCGGCTGCGACCGCTCCAAAAGTTTGCCATGCCTATGCCCAGGTTGGGATGCAGCCGTGCGAAAAGCCATTGACATACCGGGTTGCGAAAGACCTTTTTGATGAACTTGTAACCATGGTCCCCAGGTCCCAATCCATCCCCATGGCCGATCAGCATTCGTACGCCGTACCATTCCCTTACCATGGGGCCACGGTGCAGTATCACACCGGTCTCCTTGGGCAGGTAGTCGAAGATCCACATATCGTGGTTGCCGATGAACAGATGTACGGGTATGCCACGATCATGCAATTCGGCGAGCTTCCCGAGCAGCCGCACATGCCCCCGTGGGACGGCATGTCTGTACTCGAACCAAAAGTCGAAGAGATCCCCCAGCAGCAGGATCTCGCGCGCATCCTTCGCCGCCTCGTCGAGGAAAGCAACGATCCGCTTCTCCCTCGCAAGACTGCTTTCCGCATCGGGCACGCCCAGATGGAAGTCGCTGAGGAAATAGATCTTGTCGCCTGGTCCCATCACGGTCTGGCATTGCGCAGCATGCGGGTGGGATCAAAGCGTTCAAAGGCGACGACGAAACGGATGCGATCGGCCATGTCGCGGCCAAAGGTTTTTTCCTGCGCCGCTATATCCTCGCTCACGAACAAGGGGAACCATATTTCGATCACATCCTTCACCAGTTGTATGCCTACACCGGCCTCGAAGTATTCCGCAGTGATCTTTTCCGTGCGTGTGGGCCCCTCTGTGGAAGCGATCGTCAATAGGGAAGGCACAACGCCGAAGCTGCCGAACAGTGAGATGGGCAAAGGGATGGGCAGATCGAACTCCACATTCGCCGCGCCGATCCAGGAATCCGATCTTGCGATGAACGGTGTACGGAAGGCACCCTGTTGTTTGTAGAACTGCCTGCCGCGGAAACCATCCTGCGCACCGCGCTCCAGGTAGACATGATCGAAGAGCATATCCTCCGGCCCCCAACTCAGCTTCCAGACCTCCAATTGATCAAGGTGGGTATCCTTCTGGAAGAAGGTGCCGCCGAATACACGAAGGCGCAACTGATCCTTCCGCCGGTTGTAGGTAAAGCCCTGTGTGATCTCCAACGATCCCCGGACGAAACCATCGCGTCCCTGGATCACCGGGTTCACGAAAGTGGGTGCGAGTACATGCCTGTTCCGGATCCTATAGGAAAGCTCTCCATAAAGATCATCACGATGATACGTGAACTGCTGCTCATTGTCCAGACCCTGGAAACGCGAATCATGCCTTAGGTATACGGCGCGCATTCCGATCCGATGCTCCCAAGGCCGCGATAAGGGATCACGCTTCATCAGAAGCTCCACCCCCGGCTGTATCTTGGAATAACGCCTGTGCAACGGGTCGGTGTTCCACGTGGAGGCGGAACGTACGTTCAATGAAAGGCCGACGTTCTGGAATATGGAGCTCCGCAAGCGATCGAAATGATGCTCGATGCGGCCACCGCCGAGTATGGTATTGCTGCTGAACGCATACATCGGGGCCACGATCCATTCCGTGCGTTGCGAAGGAAAATGGTAGTTGTGCAACCCTACTCCGAGATGCCAACCGTCATGACCATTGCGGGCGACCAGGGGAACCCAGTACAGGGAACGGCGGCCGTGTTGTTCCAAACCTGTTAACAGGCCGAAATAGGGTAAGCTGGCGCGCTTTAGTAGGCCTCTGCTGCCGATCTGGTTGTTGCGCCGATCGATGTCGGTGGTACGTTGCTCATGGTCCAGGCAAACCAGTGTGGCATCCTGCCATGGAAGTGCCACCTCACCTTTTCCTGCGGCACCGTCACTCCATGTCGTTCCCAGGAGTGTGGTATCCTTCCACGCGGTAAGAGGGAAGGGTATGGAATGGCCGCTGGTGCTCTTGAACTGGACCTTGTCCCCTTTAAAACGTAGGGCCTTCAGGTCCACTTTCCTATCCGAGGTGATCAGTTCCTCGAAGAACCACGCCAGATCTTTTCCACTTTCCCGCTCGAACACGGCACGCAGGTCCTTTGGCCGTGGATGGCGGAATTTCCATTCCTCGAAATAGGCATGCATACAGCGATCGAACACATCCTCTCCGAGATAGGCGAAGAGATGATCGAAGGCCAGTGCGGCCTTGGCGTACACCATGCCACCATAGTTCGCCGATGTGAAACACGCCGAATGGCAGGAGAGCGGTTGATCCAGGTTGCGCCGTGCGTTGAACCGATAGAAAAGTTCATTCTCAAAGCGTTTTCCATCCCGCACATCTTTGCCAACATCCCCAAGGATCGGCACGCGCAGGAGAGAACTAGCGCCTCCATGGCGCTCCCTCATGTACCGTAGCTCCAGGAAGCTGTTCACTCCTTCATCCATCCATGGCGATGTACGTTCATTGGTGGCCAGGATGCCGTAGAACCAATTGTGCCCTACTTCATGGGCGATCACATTGTCCAAGGCTTCTTCATCGGCCATGTTGCCGATGATGGTGATCATCGGGTATTCCATGCCACCACCCGCGCTTATGGTGCCATCCACGGCGGTGCAGGCATCGTATGGATAGTCGCCGACCCATTCACTGTAGAGCCGCACGCTTTCGTTCACATATTCTATCGCATCACGCCATAGCTTGATGTTACGCGGGGTGGCCATCGTCCAGGTGGTGATGGTGCGTCCGGATCTTGGTAACGTAACGCTCCCTTTGCGCACCAGGAAGCGTTTATCGGCGAACCAGGCGAAGTCATGCACGTTATCCTGAACGTAACGCAGCGTCTTGGTGCGTTCCGCTGAAGGTGGATGCTCGGCATTGATCTGCTTTTCGGACTTCACGATCGGCTCCTCGATCGGCGCCTCCGAAAGCGAATCCAGCCACGCTATTTCAGCAGCGTCCTGTAGTATGCCCGTGGCTCCCACCACATAGTTCTCCGGCAGTGTTATGCTTACATCATACCTGCCGAAGTCGCTGTAGAATTCACCCTGTGTCAGGTAGGGCATGGTGTGCCATCCATCCTGGTCATACACTGCGGGTTTCGGGAACCATTGGGTGATATGATATGCCTGCGCAGTATGACCTAGCCGGGAGAATCCGCTGTGGGGGATCTTCACCCGGAAAGGGGTGTTGATCGTGATCCAACTGCCCGGTGCTATGGGCTGGGGTGGTTTGATCCAGGCGATGTCCGGATGCACCGGATGTGGGCCCCATTGAACAGGGGTCTGTTCGATACGAAGATCCAGGCTGTCGATCCAACCCGTATCATCATGCGATGCGAAGTGGAGGGCGACGTCACCCTGGGAGACCAACTGCCTGTTCAACGCCGTATTACGGCCGCTGTAGGCATTCGGCCAAAGGTGGATCCAAAGGGTATCCAGCGCGTCCGGTGAATTGTTGGTGTAGGTGAAGCGTTGATGGGCATGCAGCATGTGGCGCTCATCATCCAGCGTTACCCGGATCTCGTGGTCCACACGTTGCTGGAAGTACGCCTGTCCGGAAAGCAGTGATGGACCGGGCACCAGCCCACAGATGATCACCGCTTTCCAAGCGCGCATCATGATCCGAAGAGCTGGGCGAGACGCGCATCCAGATCATGCGCACGCAATCCCTTTTCAATGATCTTACCTTCACGATCCACCAAAACGGTGTAGGGTATGCTTTGCACGCCGTATTCCTGCGCGGCCTGGTTCTGCCAGAAACCCAGATCGCTCACATGCTTCCAGGGCAATCCATCCTGTGCGATGGCATTCACCCATGCTCCGTGATCGCGATCGAGCGATACACCGAGTATTTCGAAGCCTTTCTTCCTGTATTTCTCATACACCTTCTTCACAGCAGGATTTTCGATCCTGCACGGCCTGCACCAGCTTGCCCAGAAATCGATGAGGACCACCTTGCCCCGCATATCGCTCAAGCCATAGGTTCCGCCTTCCGGTGTCTGTTGCCGGATCTCCGGTGCCTGGCTCCCGATGGGTAGCAGCCCGCTAAGCCTTTTCATCTCCTCCTCCTGGAGCCGTATCGCCAGCAGCTGTTGCTCGTGCTGGTCCACACGCTGGCGATACTGGGCGAAGTAGCTGGATCGGGGCATCACTTTGCGCAGGTCGTCCCGCAGCTGTTTGTGCAGTTCGAATTCCTTATCCATGTCCAGGCGTGCGGCCGCGCTCAAAGCGGCCGGTGATCCTGAATTCTCCTGTGCGAACTTTTTGGTGCTTTCGTATTGGCGGGCATTGAGCTCGTTCAATTCCCTGATGTGATCGCCATTGCCAGGCTCCTTTTGGATCAATTCACGCAACTGGCCACGCCGGTCCTCGAATTCCTGCTGTTCCGCGAAATATCCATGGAGGCGCTGGGTGGTGGTGGATCCTTCGATGTGGGACGGCTGGCCAAGTGAGCCGGCCTGCGCATGCAGGGTGAGGTTCTCCGTGCTGTCCAATGCCACCACCACTTCTTCTCCTCCCACACTGATCCGGTAGAAATCCATAGGCAGTGGTGGCAGGTGCATGGTGCCTTCGCCATTGCTGCCCAGCTTTACAGAATCCACATGGTACATGCGGTTGTGTTCGTTGCGATCGAAGTAGGCCATCTGTCCACCGGCCCCATCTATACGCAGTTGCACAGTGCTGCCACCACGGTCCTTTTGCCCGCAGGACCACCACAAGATGGCCATCATGAACAACGGCAAGATCCTCTTCATCATCCTCATTGCTCTGTTTCCAGCATTCGTTTCACCACTTCATTGGCTTTCTTCGGATCACTCTTGCCACGGGTGCCTTTCATCACTTCACCCATGAAGAGACCGAGAAGTCCCTTGTTGCCTTTGCGGTACGCCTCCACCTTGTCCGGATAACGGGCCATGGTCTCGCGCATGATGCTTTCTATGATGTCCTCGCGCGTGTCCTGCACCAGATCATGCTTCGTGGCCAATTCCGCAGCGGTGGCCTGCGGTCGCTGCAGCATGATCGGGAACAGTTTCTGGCTGGCCACGGTATGGCTCACCTTGTTCTCGTCGATCAGTTGGATGAGTTCCGCCAGTCTATCCGCAGGTAGCGGGAATTCCTCCATGGAAAGGCCGTGCTCATTCAGCCAGCCACGCACATCGCCCATCACCCAATTGGCGGCGGCCTTATGGTTGCCCGTGCATTTGATCAGGTCCTCGTAATACAATGCGGTGCCTTTGTCATCGGTAAGGATGCCCGCATCATATTCGCTCAAGCCCAGCTCGCGGGTGTACTTCTCGCGCAGCTCACGCGGCAATGGTGGCATCTGCCTCCGGATGGTCTGTTTCTGCTCCTCGCTTACGGTGATCGGCTGCAGATCCGGTTCTGGGAAGTAACGATAGTCGTGGGCCAATTCCTTGCTCCGCATGCCCACGGTGATCCCCTTGGCCGCATCGAACGTGCGGGTCTCCATGTGGATCACACCTCCCGCATCCAGCACTTCGCTCTGCCGCTGTGCCTCGAATTCAATGGCGCGCATCACGTTGCGGAAGCTGTTCATGTTCTTC
>JAEZCB010000125.1 GCA_023412755.1 Bacteroidota bacterium | reverse complement strand
GTTCTGGACCTTTACCTGATATACCAAGCTGTTCGGGCCCGACCCCAAATTGAAGTTGAAAACCCCGTCGAAACTTCCGTCGCTGTTCGCTTGTGCGATGTGAGCGGCATTCGCGCCATCATAGGTGGAGAAATCGCCGGAAAGGATGACCCCGCCATTAGCGTTCAGGGCCACACTCCGTACATATGGATCCGTGCCGGTACCGGGGTTGAATGCACTCTCCAGGGTTCCATCCCCATTCAGAACCGCGATATTATTCATGCCGATCCCATTGTACATTGAGAAATCACCACCGATCAGGATACGCCCATCGTCTTTCAGGGCCATCGAATAGATGGGCCCATTGGCTCCGTTCCCCGGATCGAAGCTGGGGTCGAGCATGCCGGATTGCGCCTGGGTGAGGGATGAGAACAGCATAATGAATATACCGGTCTTGATCAGAACAATTTTGCGGCGTAATATGATCATGGCCTTGAGTGGATCAAGCTGAAGGAAGGAACAGAGCATCGTGTTCTGCATGGGATCCCAGTTTTTTTGAACAGTGGCTTTCGTAAGGTTGGGACCGAATATAGGTGGATCCACGCATGATCTATTTTTTCCACTACATAGGTATTTGTTCGTACCTAATACCTCCGCAGGGTCTTGGTCTTCGGGGCGCTTATGCCGGGCGGCATTGCCTTGCCTCACCCTACCAACCTTCAACCCCAAGCCTTGTGAGTAGACCCTCGGATCAGTTACCCAGCTTCATCCCTATGGCCTGGCAGGTGGTACCAGCCACCTTTGCTCGGCAGCACTGCACCCATCGGCGGCCACAATTATTCCCGCCCGATCGTTGAGATCTGTTGGGTGGCATCAACCGCTGCTAACGAGCTGGTAACGAACTTTACGGCGGCCCCAGCCTAGAGAACCGTGCTTCCATCCGCCCTCCGCCTGCTTCCGGCTTGTTTCGGAATGCTGTTCCTGGCACGTACCATGGCCCAGATACCCACCAAGTGTCTGGAGATCGAAAGCATTCTTGTGGATGCCTGCAACACCAGCGCCGGATGCCCCGGAGCGGTGGAGGCCGATAACGAAATGGTGCGGTTCCGTGTAGGTCCGGATGCCATCGCTTTGGCGGATCTGGATGTGCAGTGGGCCACCACGGCCAACAGCTTTCTCGGTTTTGTGCAGGATGCCACCACCGCAGCGATCACCGCCCAATTGAACAGCACCATCCAGGGTTGTGGCTGGCTGCTGGAACCTTCTGGTGGTGTTATTCCGCCCGGAGCTCCCGTGGTGATGGTGACCAGCACCAACATGTGCCTGGAAGCCAATTCATTCGCATTCCTGAATGATACGGTCCACATCATTTTCCAGGCGGCGGGCAATTCCATCGGTCATTTTGCGAACAACCAGCTTGTAGGCCAGGACATCACCACCGAGCCGGGTGCGCCACAGCTGCGTACATTGATCATTGAGCATGTGCCCACGGCATGCGCGGATACCGCGGTCTACGACAGGAGCCTGCTGGTGAACATCTATGGCACGTACGGCGGTGCGAACACTGAGAACGATGGAGCCACGGTACTGTACACCTGGCCCGGCATTCCGCAGGTGACCTACGTGAACAACGGCTGTGTGGCACCCGTGGAGGTCTTCCAGGTGGAGATAGCACCACCCACCGGCGACCTTTGCTCCGGAGCTTCGATCGAATTGAGCGGCACAGCGAGTGCCGATGCCGTGTCCATCTACTGGCAGGGCGGTACGGGTACTTTCAGCGATCCAGGCTCGGTCAGCACCACCTATACCGCAGGTGTTGGCGATGTGGGCGATGTGGAACTGGAGTTCTGCGCGGAATCTCCCTGCGGCGAGGTGATCTGCGCCTCGGTGACCATACCGGCCGGCACCGCGCCTGTAGTGGAGATCACAACCGATGGCGCTCCCGCGATCTGTGAAGGGGGCAGCATTGAATTGAATGCCGTTGGCAACGGGGAACATGCGTGGAGCACCGGTGAGGCAGGGGATACCATCGTGGTGACGGAGGAAGGCGCCTACACGGTGACCAGCACCAACGCATGTGGCACCGCCACGGCTTCCATAACCATTGTGCTGCAGGAGCCTCCGGTGGCGGCGATAGAGGGAGATACGCTCATCTGCCCCGGGACCGCATTGGAACTCACGGTGATCGGCGGTGATACCTACCTCTGGGACAATGGCTCCACGGACCAGAGCATCCAGGTGGATACGCCCGGCACATACAGCGTGCTTGTGAGCAATGCCTGTGGCAGCGATGCGGCCATGATCACCGTGGCCATGGGGGAAGATATCGTGGCCGCCTTCGACGTGGATGTCTCAACAGGCATGGCCCCACTTGGCATGCTCTTCCTGAACCTGAGTGTGCCCGATGATGCGGACTTCGCATGGGACATGGGCGATGGTTTCACCACCATTGAACCTTCGCCGTACCACGTTTTCACGGATCCGGGTGAGTACACCGTTACGCTGGTGGCACAGGCCAATGGCTGCAGTGACACCGCCAGCATGGTGATCGTTGTTGACGGGCCTGATCCGGTACCGGTGGATACCACGGAGAGTTGGGTTTCCGTACCCGATGTATTCACACCGAACAGCGATGGCTTCAACGATGTGCTCACCCTGCAGGGTGAAGGCCTGATCACCGTGGATATGAAGCTTTACAACCGGTGGGGGCAGCTGGTCTACCAGATCCTCTATCCGCTCCAGTCCTGGGATGGGCGCTCTTTCGCGGGAGAACCACTTTCGGAAGGCACCTACTTCTATGAGTTGCGCGCCACAGGAAAGGACGGAAAGCTGCACGAACGTCGCGGTTCGGTGACACTTCTTCGCTGATCCTTCGGACCTTTGTACTCCCTTTCAATTTATTCGCGATGGCTGCCGTATCGAGCATGCAACGCCGGTACATTCCGGCCTGTATTCCCTACTGGGGCCATTCGCTGCTCGTAAGCGTTTGTTTTCTCTGGTCTTTCGGGGGGCTTGCCCAGTGTGGTACCACCATATCGGCATTTCCGTACAATGAAGGCTTCGAAACCGGGCCTGCCTGGACGGCAGGCGGCGCAGCGAGCGATTGGGCCTGGGGTACACCCGCGCATCCGCTGATCAACGCTGCAGGCAGCGGTTCACGGGCATGGTGTATCGGCGGCCTTAGTGGAACCAACTACAATGGCGGACAACAGAGCTGGTTGGAAAGCCCATGCTTCGATATGTCCGGATTGGAGTATCCATGGATCTCCTTCAAACTCTTCTGGGAATGTGAACTCCAGTATGATGGACTGGGTTTCCAATATTCGCTCGATCAGGGATCCACCTGGCAGAATGTGGGCTCGGTGAATTCCAC
>JAEZCB010000019.1 GCA_023412755.1 Bacteroidota bacterium | reverse complement strand
GCACCAACCACGGTAGCCTCAGCGACCGCATCCTGAACCGCTATGGCGATACACCGCTCGGCATGGAGGAAAGCGCCTTCGAATTCCTGCGCATCTGCCGTGACGAGAACTACCACGAGATCGTGTTGAGTATGAAGGCCAGCAATCCGCAGGTGATGGTGCAGGCCTACAGGCTGCTCGTGCACCGCATGTTGGATGAAGGCTGGGACTACCCGCTGCACCTGGGTGTTACCGAGGCTGGAGATGGCGAGGATGGCCGTGTGAAAAGCGCGGTCGGCATCGGAGCGTTGCTCGAAGATGGTCTGGGAGACACCGTGCGCGTAAGCCTTACGGAAGAGCCGGAGGCCGAGATCCCGGTGGCGAAAGCGTTGATCGCACGTTACAGTGATCGATCGAAGCATGATCCCATCCCCTCACTCACCCCTTCTTCTTGGGAGAAGGGGCTGGGGTATGAGGGCTCCACTCTCCGTGGGAGAGGGGCTGGGGGTGAGGGTTGGAGCCCATTCACCCATCAGCGCCGGCACACCCGCGAAGTGCTGAATATCGGGGCGCGGCATGTGCCCGTGGTGATGGCCGATCTCAGCTCACGCGAAAAGATCACGCCCGCGACCTTGTTCCCCTGGGGTTATCGCTACAGCGTGCCGCTGGACAAGTGGAACCTGAGCGATCAGGCCTGCGACTTCATTTTTATCGGAAAGAATTCGATCGATTTCCAGATCCCCGGAACATTGGGCGTGGTGCAGGAGCACAAGGCATGGCTGCGTGATCGGGAGAAGGAGCGGCATTACCCCTTCCTACAGCAGAAGGAATATCTCGGTGGATCGGAGCTGCATTCGCAACTCAACTTCATCTACGCCACACTGTCTGATCTGATCGGCAACGGCGGGAGAATGTTGTTCGAAGAATTGAGGTCCGATCGAACAGCGGTGTTGCTGGTCGACACGTACAATGCGCACGGCATGGCCGAACAACGCAGGCTCTTCTTCGAGTTGATGTCGGCCGGTTGTGATGTGCCGGTGATCATCGGTCGCGCGTATGGCGCGATCACGAATGATGATCTTGTGTTGCACAGCAGCACCGACATCGGGCCGTTGCTGCTGGACGGCATGGGCGATGGCGTTTTCATCGCTGATGAACAAGGCGGACGGGATGAACTGGTCTGCCGCACCGCCTTCGGCATCCTTCAGGCCACGCGCACACGCATCAGCAAGACCGAATACATCAGTTGCCCGAGCTGTGGCCGCACGCTGTTCGATCTGCAGGAGACCACCGCGAAGATCCGCGCACGCACAAGCCACCTGAAAGGCGTGAAGATCGGGATCATGGGCTGCATCGTGAACGGCCCAGGCGAGATGGCCGATGCCGATTATGGCTACGTAGGCACCGGCCCCGGCGTGATCACCCTTTACAAGGAAAAGGAAGTGGTGAAGCGGAACGTTCCTTCAGCTCTAGCTGTGGACGAATTGATCGCGCTTATCAAACAGCACGGCGATTGGGTAGAGGTGCCACAAGAAGTGGTGTAAGGTCACTGGCGTAGCGCCACCACAGTGCGAAGTTCTTCGGCCGCGGCCTCTTCCTTCTCGAAGATGTGGCTGATCAGTACCAGCAGGAAGGTCAGGATCGTGGCCTGGATCAATGTGCTGTACTTCGGTTCAAGGTGTTTCATGAAATTCATGTCGGATCACTTTGGCCGGTATACGGGCCACCACGGCGCAGGTGATACCGATCCGGTAGAAAGTATCCACTGGCATATCAATGCAGCGTAGAGATCGACAGGCCGTTCTTAGAGGTCCCGGAACTCGAGCATCAGACCACCGCCCGTCACTGACTTTGATGCGCCACTGTTGTTGTAGAGCTTGCAATCGAACGTGGCGATCACGCGTGTCCATGCACCCAGGTCATCGAAACCGGAATCAACTTCAGTGATCGTGAACGTGGAGTTGGTCTGATCGGCCGATCCCAGAAGGGTGGACCATACTTGTCCCTGGGCATCGTTATGGAGGATCATGACCTGTGAAAGGTTCGGTGCCGTAACGGTGCCATAGGCCACGGGACCGGGTTGGAAATAGTTGATGAATTGTTTGGGATCCAGAAAGACTTCTGTATAGCCGAGTGTTCCGAGGTGCAACTCGAAGACGTTTTCGCCGATAGAGCCTTGGAAGAGTCCGGACATGAACGATTTGTATGAAGTGGCGCCTTGCATGGTCTGCACATCATAAACAGGGATGACTTCACCACTACTACCCCCTGAATGTACATAGGATACATAGGTACCATCCATTGTCAGGCCCACACCTTGATGACCGGATAGAGAAGGAGTGAATTGTGCCGGCCCTTCCGGGCCACCACCAGTTGCAGGCGGAGGCGCGGGATCATCCTTTTTGCAGGAGACCATGAGCAGCGGGACAAGCAGGAATGCCAGGAGGGAGCGAAGGGTCGTGGGCATGGAGATGGTTGCGATCCGTGAATTTACGGGTTATGCTTCACTTGGCCAGGTACCCCTTGATCGCCGCCACATATTCCTCAAAGGCCTTGATGCCCTTGCTGGTGATGCGGCAGCCGGTGTGCGGATAATTCTCCTTGAAGCCCTTTTTTACTTCGATGTAGCCGACCTCCTTGAGCTTGGTGATCTGCACACTTAGATTGCCCCGCGTGGCCCCCGTGCGTTCAAGGAGAAAATTGAAATCACCCTCTTCCACAGAGATCAGCAAGCTCATGATCGCCAGCCGAAGTTGATTGTGGAGTATGGGATCAAGTGGTGCGAATGCCATCTTCCTGCCGTTTCAGCATAATGCCGGGTATGATGTAGCCAACGAGGATACCCAGGCTGTAGACCAAGGCGCTATACTCACGGAACGCGAAGAACGAAACGAAGCCGATGCACCAGAACAGGATGCCGCCGACCATCAATGGCTTGAAACGGATGAGAGTATCCGAAACGAACGTGGGTAAAGCGGTAAGAACAAGCACGAAAGGGTTTGGGTCCATGCGCAGTTTCACCAGGGCCACGATCATGATCACCAGCGTGATCACATAAGCCATCCATAGCCATTGGTGGACCTTGTCCATCAGGGTCACCACCTGTGACCTTTCACCATCACGCTTGCCCTTGATCCCGGAGATGATGCCACCAATGATCCCGGCGAATGGCCATACCAGAAAATGATAGTGGACATCCTGTTGCTGGAGCATGTATGCGGCTACACCAGCGCAAGCGAAGAGGATGCCCCAGACCAGGAAATAAAAGTTGATCTTCTGATAGCTGCGCCTGGCTTGGTGGATGGTGTCCTCGATAAGGCGAAGACTTTGTTCGGGGGTGGGGGTTCGGTCCATGGTCAAAGGGTCATTTGTCGATGATGACAGCAAATGTAAACAAGTTTATAAAATGAACAAGATTTGGGGATCTATTTTTAGTCCATGGAGCGCATTCTAGTGGCAGGAGCCACTGGCCTGGTAGGGAGAGAGGTGGTGGAACAATTACTGTCCAGTACCAGTGTTCGGCCGGTGGCATTGACACGGCGTTCCTTGGGCAAGCCTGGCTTGGAAGAGTGGCTTTCACAAGGCGATGATCTGCTTCAAGGGCTGAAGGATGAGCCGGTGGATGCGGTGATCTGCTGCCTTGGCACCACGATCAAAAAGGCCGGTACGAAAGACCGGTTCAGGTATGTGGACCATGATCTGGTGGTAGGCCTGGCCCGCTGGGCGAAGCGCCACTCGGTAGTCACCTTTTCGATCGTGAGTGCGATCGGTGCGGATCCAGCATCGAACATCTTTTACAACAAGGTAAAGGGAGAAATGGAAAGGGATGTGAAGGCCTTGGCGCTTCCTTCACTGCACATCTTCCACCCATCGATCCTCACCGGTCCAAGGCAGGAGTCAAGGGTGGGGGAGCGGTTGGGCATCGTGATCATGAACATGGTTTCGCCACTGCTACTCGGTGGTCTGCGCCGATACCGGCCCATGCCCCATGATCTGCTGGCCAGTGCCTTGATCCAGACAGCCCGGACGCCAGAGAACGGGACCCACGTCCATGCGTACGATGGGATCGTCGCTCTTGCCCGGAAACAGCTTCGGTGATCCGAACGTATCAGAACCGGGCCAGGCGTCCCTGAACCGCTTCCAATTCCGCCATGTCCAGCTTCGCCGAGAATTCGTCGCGAAGCTTTTCAAATCGTGGTCGTAAACGTTCCTTCAATGGTTCTGCACTGGGCAGTTCCTCTCTGCGGTGATCCACCTGCACACCATTTTTCCAGAATCGGAAGCACACATGCGGACCGGTGGCGAGGCCAGTGCTTCCCACCTCGCCGATCACATCGCCCTGGCCCACCCGCTGGCCTTTCTTCACCAGGATCTTGCGCATGTGCAGGTATTGGGTGCTGTATGTGCTGTTGTGTTTGATCTTCACATAATTTCCGTTACCATGGCCATGGCCGGCAGCCTCTACCACGCCATCGCCCACAGCGAGGATGGGTGTTCCGTATGGGGCCGCATAGTCGGTGCCGAGATGCGCTTTCATCACCTTTTGCACCGGGTGCAAGCGGCGTTTTGTGAAGCCGGATGTGATCCGGCTGAATTTCACCGGGGCCTTCAAAAAAGCTTTCCGAAGGCTATTGCCCGCATCATCATAGAATTCACTGCCCTCATCAGTGTCCAGGCGGAAGGCCTGCTTCACATGGCTGCCACTTGTATAGCGTGCGGCAAGGATCCGGGGCATGCCAAAAGGTTCACCATCCACCATGCCCTGGCTGTAGGTCACGGAGAACATGTCGTTCTTCTGGATGCGATAGAAGTCCACCGTCCAGGCGAACACTTCCGATAATAGAACTGCAAGCATCGGATCGGCCCCTGCCCCCATCAGGTCGTTGTAGAGTGCGCCAGTGACCGTACATGCGATGGTATGTTCGACCGTGGATACCGGCCGTTCCCCCATGGTAACGTTAAGGCTATCCTCCACCAGTGAAAAGACCACATAGTTCACTGGACTTGCCTCATACACAAAGTAAGTAGGAATGCGCGCATCATCATTGGAGAAAATGAAGGCGAACGGATTGCCGCTACGCATGCGCCGCACGTCGAAATAAGGCAGGGCCATCTCCACCAGCGAATGCACTGCTGCCATGGAGATACCGTGACTGCCGAGCATATCACCGAAAGTGGCGCCATTTTTCACCTTGCCTTGTTCCATGACGAAGCCGGACATGGGTATGCCATACTCGCTGGGAGGTAGCGGAATGCTATCGGCCTCCAGCTCCCTTTCCGGCTCCTCCACATATTCGGTACGCGGCCTTATATCCACCGATAGAAAGAACAAGGCGATGCCTGCCAGAACCGCCACCCCCAAAGCCCACAGTTGCCACTTCCTCATTGCCTGCATGCACCGGCGCTTGTTGGCACCGGCACCGCAAGAAAGCCAGAAGCCCCGACATTTCCGCACGGGGCTTCTGGAAAGTTTTCAAGAGTGGCGTGGCGATGTTCACTCCTTCGCGATCGGATGCGCCAACCCCTCGTACTCGCTCAGTTCCATTTTGATGGACCCCACAAGCACTTTCGCCTGGGCCAGAACGGGGATCTTGTTGCCATCGTCCGTGATCCACACGTTCAGGTCATTATTCCCCTTGAATATGCGGCCCTCCTGGACCACGGGTTGGAACTTCAGGCAGCGGTATTTGCCGGTGCGGAGTTTAATGGTCTCCTTGCCAAGGTACTGCATCCGCAAAGGCCAGAGTTCATCATCGAGGAAACATTCCACCGTATACACGTCACCGGGTTTGGCGTTGGTGAAGTCGATCGTGCGCGCATAATAGAATGCGCTTAGAATGTCCTGTACGCTTCCAGGCACCTTGTGCACCTGGTTCCTTTGGGTGGACACCTCACGGCGGTGCTGCATGTACAGGTAATCCTGGCTGAACTTGTATCCACCTTCATTCACCCGGCGAATGAATACCCAGGGGAAGACACCCTCAGCATCAAAGTATGTCTCATAATGGTCATCAACCTTGTAGAACGCGCTGAAGGCGCCCAAACTCCGGCCTTTGCCCACTGCATGCCAGATCTTCCGGCCCATGATCTTGCGGTCGCTCTCCTTTAATTCCACCACGGCCTCGCCGGCATTGATCCATCCATAGTGGACAATGTAGCGTAGCCGCTCACCTGGGCGGAACGCATTATGGTGGAGGGTACGCAACGGATATATGGTGGGCTTTTCCTCATGGGACGCAGAAACCACCTCACCTTCGATCTTTCTATCCCCCTGAGCGAAACCCATGGATAGAAGGGTGATACACGCTAATACAAGCAGGCTCTTACCACGCATGACCCACCCAAGGCAAAGGAAGTGCCAATGCTGGGATATGGCGGGCTTATGTGCCTTTTCCAGCTTCAAGAAGCGCATATGAGGAGATCGGGACGCAAATGTTTACGTTGAACGTTCGTGTCGCTGGATCCTTATGTTGCCGTGCAGGACTCCGGGGCCTGTCACTGGTGTCAGGATGAAGCTGGTGGATCAAATCACCCCACACTCCCCTCCAAACTCACCGCCAGCAACTTCTGCGCCTCCACAGCGAACTCCATCGGCAGCTGATTAAGCACCTCCTTGCAATAGCCGTTCACGATCAAGCTCACGGCCTTCTCGGTCTCGATCCCCCGCTGGTTCAAGTAGAAGATCTGGTCCTCACCGATCTTGCTCGTCGTGGCCTCATGCTCCACCATCGCGCTGGGGTTCTCGCTCTCGATGTACGGGAACGTATGCGCGCCGCAGCGATCACCCAGCAGTAGCGAATCACACTGACTGAAATTCCTCGCGCCCTTTGCGCCACGGCCGATCTTCACCAGACCGCGGTAGCTGTTGTTGCTCAGTCCGGCACTGATGCCCTTGCTCACGATCGTGCTCTTCGTGTTCTTCCCGATGTGCACCATCTTGGTTCCGGTATCCGCCTGTTGACGGTTGTTCGTCAGTGCCACGCTGTAGAACTCGCCGATGCTGTTGTCGCCCTTCAGCACGCAGCTCGGGTACTTCCACGTGATCGCGCTGCCGGTCTCCACCTGCGTCCAGCTGATCTTGCTGCGCTCGCCGAGACAAAGGCCGCGCTTCGT
>JAEZCB010000007.1 GCA_023412755.1 Bacteroidota bacterium | reverse complement strand
CCGCTTTCGGTGATGTGCGGCATCACCTTCTCCTTCATCATCTGGTGGCTCATCAGCGGCGCATCGCCTTTGCCGGCCAGCCAATCGAGATAATTATCGGTCACGAAACGGCTGAACAATTCGTTCGCCTCACCCCATTGCGAGCGCATGATCTCGGTCATCCCTTGATCCTGCGAGCCCGTCAATTCCAGTTCCCAGCGCACCAATTCCTTGTACATCTCGCCCCATTCATCGGGCTTCATGCGATCGCCCAGGCGCATGCCGAGTTGACGGAATTGTTGCTGATAACTGGTGGTTGTCTTCTCGCTCACCAGGCGCCGTGTCTCCAGGTTCTTCTTGATCGAAAGGAGGATCTGGTTCGGGTTCACCGGCTTGATCAGGTAATCGCTGATCTTGCCGCCGATCGCCTCTTCCATGATGTGCTCCTCCTCGCTCTTGGTGATCATCACCACCGGCACGCGCGGCTGTATGCCTTTGATCTTTCCAAGCGTTTCCAGACCGCTCATGCCGGGCATGTTCTCGTCCAGAAAGATGATGTCGTACTCTTTCTGTTGCACCTTCTCCACCGCATCCAACCCGTTGTTCACGGTATCCACGCCATAGCCCTTCTGTTGCAAGAAGAGCACATGCGGACGCAGGAGATCGATCTCATCATCGGCCCAAAGAATGTTCGCTGTCATATCAAAGTGTATCGTTTCATGAGGCAACGCGGTATGGTCGTGTAAGTTGCCTTGTTCTGGTTCGTGGGGTGAAGTTACCTATGCCGCTGGACGATTGGCTTACATCGTATCACGCTGCGCGCTTAGCCCGGCTGCCTTCAGCGTAATACGATCATCAACAGACGAGGGACGTCATGCACCGTAAGAGGGCCAGTACCTAAATTCGCATTCCAGCCCCCAGTTCATGTTCAGAGCCATATTCATTTCTCTCATTCTCATTTCATCTTCCATGCATGCTCAGCCCTGGGTGCACCTCATGTTGGATGGTGAGACCAACATCCACGAGGTTAAGGCGGCGTTCGATGAGACCTGGCAGGGCCGAGGTTATGTGCGCGGACAGGGCTGGAAGCAATTCCATCGCTGGTACTGGTTCATGGAGCAGCGCACCTGGCCGAGTGGCGATAGGCTGGATCCCGCCATCCATCTGGAGGCCATGCAGGAGGTGTCGTCCATGCGTGCAACACGTAGTTCCAGCCGTGATAATGCGACCTGGGAACCACTCGGCCCCACCACATGGAACAGCATTTCATACAACCCCGGCAATGGCCGTGTGAACGTGGTGGCACTGGACCCCCAAACACCAAGCACCATTTACGCTGGCACTCCCGGCAGTGGCCTTTGGAGGAGCCTGGATGATGGACAGCATTGGGATCCTTTGTTCACAGACCTCCCTTCCATGGGGGTTTCGGGCATCGCCATCCATCCGGATTCACCCGATACGATCTTCATCGCCACTGGCGATGGCGATGGTGCCGATACTTACAGCGCCGGTGTTTTGAAGAGTACCGATGGCGGCCTTAGCTGGGAGACCACCGGCCTGAACTGGAACATCACCCAAAGCCGCACCACCCGCGCATTGCGTATGGATCCGAACGACCCAAGCATTATGTATTGCGCCGCCAGCAACGGTCTCTTCCGCACCATGGACGGTGGCGATAGCTGGACCCAACTCACCACGGGCTCTTTCCGCGATGTGGAGTTCATGCCGGGTGATACCACCATGGTCTATGCCTGCTCCAACCAATTTTATCGCAGTACCGATGGCGATACGTTCCTCAGCAATACCACCACCGGTCTTCCGCCGGGTAGCATGATAGGCAGAATGGCCATTGCCGTTAGTCCTGCGGCGCCCAATTCGGTCTATGCGCTGTGCAGCAATGAGGAGGACAACAGTTTCCTTGGCCTTTACCTGAGCAACGATGGTGGTGAAACATTCCACCTGAGGTCGTCCACCCCAAATATTTTCGACTACAGTGAGGATGGCAGCGAGGAAGGTGGACAGGCCTGGTATGATATGGCCCTCGCAGTGGATCCCGTTGATCCGAACGTTGTTTATGTGGGTGGGATCAATGTGTGGAAAAGCACGGATGGAGGCCTCAATTGGGAGATCATCTCACACTGGGTCTTCCCCTCCTTCCACGGATACACGCATGCGGACATACACTCACTGGATATACTGGATGGCCGTTTGTTCTGCGGTTCCGATGGCGGCATTTTCGTAAGCGAGGATGCGGGCGGCAGCTGGATCGATCTGAGCGCGGGATTGGACATCACTCAATTCTATCGACTCGGAGGCAGCGAACTTCTACCCGAACTTGTCATGGCCGGCGCGCAGGACAACGGGAGCAACCGTTTCATGGATGATGAATGGACCCATGTATTCGGTGGTGATGGCATGGAAGCGGCCGTGGATCGTTTCGTTATAGGCAAAGTGTACTCCTCGTATCAATTCGGTGGACTGCAGCGATCGTATGACCTTGGGGAGAACTGGGAATATATCGCGAACGGGATCGATGAAGAAGGGGCCTGGGTAACACCGTACGCACTGGATCCCGAGTACC
This sequence comes from Bacteroidota bacterium, assembly GCA_023412755.1. Taxonomy (GTDB): domain Bacteria; phylum Bacteroidota; class Bacteroidia; order Flavobacteriales_F; family PHOS-HE28; genus PHOS-HE28. The sequence continues at coordinate 24,897 of JAEZCB010000007.1, read as the reverse complement.
CCAATACGCTGATCGCGGGTTTCAACAATGTCTGGCTATCGTACAACAGCGGTTCATCCTGGGAACAGCTCACCTTCTGGAACGAAGCACAGAAAGTGAGGTGCCTGGCCATTGCTCCTTCCAACAGCGAAGTGATCTATGCCGGAAGGAACGATCTGGTGCAGCGCACGCTGGATGCCGGGTTCAGCTGGCAGAACATCCGGCCAGGCCTGCCAAACCTTTCTCCCACATCCATTGCCGTGGATCCGGATGATCCGTTGCATGTATGGATCACTTTTTCCGGGACCAATGCCAACCAGAAGGTCTATGAGAGTTTGAATGGTGGCATGGATTGGGTGAACCGCAGTGCTGGCCTGCCCAATGTACCTGTGAACAGCATCGTGATCCAGCCCAATTCGTTCAATGCGGTATACATAGGTACCGACCAGGGCATCTTTTTCCGGGATGATCACGAACCGGAATGGCAGATCTACGGCGATGGACTGCCGAACGTGGTGGTGAGCGAGTTGGAGATCAACGAAGCCACAGGAAAGATCCGTGCGGCCACCTACGGGCGCGGCATTTGGGAAGCGGATCTGTTCATTTCACCTTTTGTGGGAGTATCCGGCCATCACTCCTATTCAGGCCCACACCTCAGCACCACCGCGGAACATGGCGTATTTCTGCTCAGCGATGATCAGCAGCATGCACCTCTGCATATCCACGTTTACGATGCGCTTGGCCGGGTAACAAGATCTTTGAACGCGGCAAGCAATGGATCTCTGCTGGATCTCCGCGACCATATGGCAGGTACCTACATCGTGCTCATGCATAACGACAATGGCAACTGGATCCGCAGGGTAGTGCGCTAAAGCACAAATGAAGATCCTCAACGATCCCATCTACGGATTCATCACTGTTCCGCATCCTCGGATCCTGCGGCTGATCGACCATCCGTGGTTCCAGCGGCTGCGCTACATCAAGCAACTGGGGCTTGGGCATCTGGTATATCCCGGTGCGCTGCATACACGTTTCCACCATGCGCTTGGTGCCATGCACCTCATGGGCGAAGCGGTGGCCACACTGCGCGGCAAAGGCCACGCCATCTCCGAAGAGGAATACCTCGGTGCCGCCGCCGCCATACTGCTGCATGATGTTGGCCACGGTCCCTTCAGCCATGCTCTGGAGCATAGTCTGGTGGAAGGCATTTCACATGAGGACATCAGCGCGCTGGTGATGGATGCGTTGGATGCACGATTCGGCGGCGAACTCTCTCCCGGGCTCGCGATATTCCGCGACAAACACCCCCGGAGAGCATTGCATCAATTGGTCAGCAGCCAGCTGGATGTGGACCGCATGGACTACCTCAACCGGGATAGTTTCTACACCGGTGTTAGCGAAGGCGTGATCGGTGGTGATCGGATCTTGAAGATGTTGCAGAGCGTGGACGACCGGCTGGTAGTGGAGGAAAAAGCGATCTATTCGATCGAAAAATTCCTCGTTGCGCGCCGGCTGATGTACTGGCAGGTGTATCTGCACAAGACCGTGGTGGCCTGCGAGATCATGCTTGTGGAAACATTGCGGCGCGCGAAGGAGATGGCCCTGGATGGGCACAAGGTGTTCGCTTCACCCGCCCTCCATCGTTTTCTGTCGGACCGCCATGATCGCGCCTCCTTCGATGATCCTGAAGTACTCGCCGATTTCCTCAAGCTGGATGATCATGACATCATGGGCGCGGTGAAATGCTGGATGGATGGAAAGGACGTCGTGCTTTCGACCCTGGCCACCGACCTGGTCCAGCGCCATAACCTGCGCATCCGGCTTCAGGACATGCCCTGGGGTGAGGAGCAGGTTATGGATCTACGGAAGCGGGTGGCGGATCACCTGAAGATATCCATGAAGGACGCCGGCCATTTCGTGATCACCGGCAGCATCGTGAACAATGCCTACGACCCCACTATCGATCGCATCGAATTGCTCTACAAGGATGGGCGCTTGCGCGACATCGCCGAGGCCAGCGACAACCTCGGGATCCAGGCCCTGAGCAGGCCGGTGGAGAAATTCTATCTGGCCTGGCCGCGGTGGCTGAATGGGTGACAAGCTTCCACGGAAGAGCATCGGCATGAACCACCATTAACTTCACCGCCCATCCCAACCCCTGCATGACCCGGTTCCTGAAGTGGACGTTCTTCATCATCCTTATACTGGGTGTGCTCGGCTATTTCGCTTTCCAGCGGATGAAGCAGCAGACCAAGCAGGCCAGCCCGGAGGAAACAGTGAGCCTGCAGATGGACAGTTTGTTGATAGAGATCACGTATAGCCGGCCGTTCAAGAAAGGAAGGGATATCTTCGGAGGGCTGGTACCTTACCGGCAGGTCTGGCGCACGGGTGCGAACGAGGCTACCACCTTCACGACCAACCAGGACCTGATCATCGGAGGCAATGCCTTACCCGCTGGCGAATACACCCTCTGGACCATTCCGCGCATGGAGGATTGGGCAGTGATCTTCAACGGAAAGGAATACCTGTGGGGGGTGGACCGGCAGGGCAATGCCAGCCGCGATCCAGAAGCCGATGTGCTTACCGTGGATGTTCCGGTGACCGAACTGCGGGACACCGTGCAGCAATTCACCATACGTTTTGGCGAACGGCCTCCGCGCATGATCATGGAATGGGATCTCGTGCAGGTGGCCGTGCCCATCGATCGGTAGGTGTCGCCTCCCCGGCTACCTTCGCCCCATGCAATTCACGGCGGCACAGATCGCCGATCTCCTGGAAGGTGAGATCGACGGTGACCCACAGGTATTGGTGAGCGATCTGGCGAAGATCGAGGAGGGGCGCACGGGCACCCTCACCTTCCTGGCCAACCCGAAGTATACCGAGTACATCTATACCACCAAGGCCACCATCGCCATAGTGGACAAGGGATTCAAACCCACACAAAGCATTCCGAAGGGTCTTACCCTGATCCGTGTGGAGGATGCCCGCCGTGCCTTTTCCGTGCTGCTGGAAGCGCAGAACCAATTGCGTTACGACAAGCAAGGAGTTGAGCAGCCCAGCTTCGTGAGTCCTTCGGCTCGTATTGGAAAAGCCGTGTATATCGGTGCCTTCAGCTACATCGGCGAGAACGTTGTGCTGGAGGATGGTGCCAAGGTCTTCCCCAACTGCTATATCGGCGACCATTGCCACATCGGCTCGGGAACACGCATCCATGCCGGGGTGAAATTGTATGACCGCAGCAATATCGGTGCACGCTGCATCATACACAGCGGTGTTGTGATCGGTGCTGATGGTTTCGGCTTCGTGCACGACAAGAATGGGGTTTACGAAAAAGTGCCGCAGGTGGGCAATGTGGTGATCGAGGATGACGTGGAGATCGGTGCCAACACTACGATAGATCGTGCCACCATGGGGAGCACCGTGATCCGCCAGGGAACCAAGCTGGACAATCTGATCCAGCTGGGCCATAACGTGGAGGTGGGGCGCCACTCCGTGATCGTGGCCCAGGCTGGCGTGGCCGGAAGCAGCAAGGTGGGCGATCATTGCCAGATCGGTGGCCAGGTTGGCATAGCAGGCCATCTGCAGATCGGGGATCGCGCAAGGATAGCGGCCCAGAGCGGCATCGGAGCCAACGTGGAGGCTGGGGCCACAGTACAGGGTTCACCCGCATTCAGCATCGGTGACTACAAGCGCAGTTACGTTCTCTACAGGAGCCTTCCGGACCTGAAGAAACGCATAAATGAGTTGGAGAGGGAGCTGAGCGCAATGAAAGAGCGATACGGGCCAAGTGCGCAGCAGGGTGATACATAGTTGACCATACCACCTACCTTCGCCAGCCATACCACCGGACCACATTCCGGTGATCGATCGCGCATGAGCGAAAAGCAACGCACACTGAAAGGCCCGGTGAAGCTTAGCGGGGTGGGCCTGCATACCGGTGAAAAGGTCGAATTGACCATACTACCCGCTGCCGCCGGACACGGCTACAAATTCCAACGCATCGATCTGGAAGGGCAGCCCACCATCGATGCGGATGCCGATCGTGTTGTGGCCACGGCACGCGGCACCACTCTGGAGCAGAATGGTGCGAAGGTGTATACCACCGAACATGTGCTGGCCGCCTTGTACGGCTTGCAGGTGGACAATGCCCTGATCCAGGTCACCGGCCCGGAGATGCCCATACTGGATGGGAGTTCCAAGCTCTTCGTGGATGCCATCGTTCAAGCGGGCATGGTGGATCAGGATGCGGAACGGCAGTATTTCACCCTCCGGGAGAATCTTTACTTCGAGGACAAGGAGCGTGGCATTGAAATGCTCGCCGTACCCACTCCGGGTGGCGAATTCCGGCTAACGGTGATGGTGGACTATAACAGTCCGGTGCTCGGTACACAACATGCCAGCATGTACCACATCGGCGAGTTCCAGCAGGAAATAGCGCCATGCCGCACCTTTGTTTTCCTGCGTGAACTGGAACAACTGGCGAATGCGGGCCTGATCAAAGGCGGTGATCTTGACAATGCCATCGTACTGGTGGAGCGTGAGCACGTGCCGGAGGAAGAACTCCGTGAACTTGCCCGCAAGCTTGGCCGCGAGCACCTGAAGGTGGAGGTTAAGGGCCGCGGCGTGCTCAACAATACGGAACTGAAATTCCTGAATGAACCGGCACGCCATAAGTTGCTGGATATCGTTGGGGATCTCGCCCTTGTAGGCCGTCCAATAAAAGGACACATCCTCGCCGCACGGCCCGGCCATTACGGCAATGTGGTCTTCGCCAAGATCATCCGCGACCTCATCCGCCAGGAAGAGAAGTCCCCGGTGAAACGCCTTGATCTCACCCGCAAGCCGCTCTTCGACATCAATGATATCGAGCGGATGCTGCCCCACCGCTATCCATTCCTGTTGGTGGATAAGGTGATGCAGATGGACAAGACCACGATCGTGGGCGTGAAGAACGTTACCATGAACGAGCCGCACTTCACCGGCCATTTTCCAGGGAATCCGGTGATGCCCGGTGTGTTGCAGATCGAAGCCATGGCACAGGTGGGAGGCATCTTCGCACTGAGCCAGGTGCCGGATCCGGAGAATTACACCACCTACTTCCTGAAGATCGATGGCATCCGCTACCGGAGGAAAGTGATCCCTGGAGATACCATTGTTTTCCACCTGGAATTGATCACGCCGATCCGCCGAGGCATCGTGCACATGCGCGGTGTGGGATATGTGGGCGATCAGCCTGCCGTGGAAGCGGAAATGATGGCGCAGATCGTGAAGGATAAAACAGGACCAGCAAAACGGGAGGATGTGAGAATGGCCAGTGCCACCACCGCCTGATCGCTTATGAGCATTTCCAAACTAGCCTCCGTCCACCCCGATGCACGCATTGGGAAGGATGTCACCATCGAGCCCTTCGCCACCATCTACGGCGATGTCAGCATAGGTGATGGTAGCTGGGTGGGTCCGAGTGCGGTGATCATGGATGGTGCGCGCATAGGGCGGAACTGCCGGATCTTTCCAGGAGCTGTGATCGCTGCGATACCACAGGATCTGAAGTTCGCTGGTGAACGGACCACCGCTGAAGTGGGTGATGGGACCACCGTTCGCGAGTGTGTCACCATAAACCGCGGTACGGCCGATCGCTTGAAGACTGCCGTTGGCGACAACTGCCTGCTCATGGCCTACGTGCATCTGGCGCATGATTCCATAGTAGGCAGCAACGTGGTGATCGCCAACAGCGTGAACCTGGCCGGACATGTCACCATCGATGATTGGGCGATCCTGGAGGGGAACGTGGCGGTCCAGCAATTCATCCACATCGGCGCTCACAGTTTCATCGCGGGTGCATCACTGGTGCGCAAGAACGTACCTCCTTTCGTCAAGGCAGCGCGCGAGCCATTGAGTTATGTGGGTGTGAATGTGGTGGGGCTGCGCCGCAGGGGTTTCGCCGATGACGCCATTGCCAGGATCGAGGATATCTACCGGGAGATCTTCGTACGCAACAGCAATGTGGACCGCGCCGTGCAATTGGTGGAACAGAACCTGAAACCATCGCCGGAGCGTGGGCAGATCCTGGATTTCATCCGCAACAGCCCAAAGGGGATCATGCGCGGATTGGCCGAGTGAGTCATGGGTATGGAAGTGATCCTCCAGCACGCGGGCAAACGCTATGGCAGGGAGGTGATCTTTCAAGATGTGGATCGCACATTCACCAGCGGGAGCCATACGGCCATACTTGGTCCCAATGGCAGCGGGAAGAGCACATTCCTGCAGTTGATCGCGGGTGCCATCAATCCCACCTCGGGCAGCGTAGAGCATCGCATGGCGGGTGGGCCGGTGCCTGCCGATCAAGTGTATGCATACGTTTCCATCGCATCGCCATACCTCAACCTTTACGATGAATTGCGGTTATCCGAAGTGATCGCTTTCCACATGCGTGCGAAACCACTCCGGCCGGGCATCGGCGCTGTGGATGTCGCGGAGATCGCCTACCTCGATCATGCGATGGAGAAGCCTGTGCTGCAATTCTCCAGTGGCATGCGGCAACGGTTGAAACTCGCTCTTGCCATACTTTCGGATACGCCGTTGCTACTGTTGGATGAGCCCACAAGCAATCTGGATGCGCAGGCCATCTCATGGTACCGGGAGTTGCTCCTGCGCCACCTTGGCGGCCGCACACTTTTCATAGCCAGCAACCGCCAGCCACAGGAATACGATATGTGCGAAGCCGTCATCGACATGGAAAGCTTTAAGACCAGCGGCCAATAGGGATCATCGATCGTCCGATACCGGTGATCTTTCGAGGAAAGACCTATTTTCGCGGCCTTGGATCGCCGCCGCATCCAACGAAATACGTACGACATGGCCACTACCTCCGATGTGAACGTCGGTTCCTACATCCGATTCAATGGTGACATCTGCCAGATCATGGAATGGCAGCACCGCACCCCCGGCAACCTGCGGGCATTCTACCAGGGTAAAATGCGCAACCTGCGCAACGGCAAACTGAATGAGCACCGCTGGCGCAGTGGCGAGAACCTGGAGGTGCTCCGCGTGGAGGTGCATGAATTGCAGTATCTGTACCGCGAGGGGGACAACATCGTTTGCATGAACCAGGAGACCTTCGAGCAAGTGTACATCCCTGTATCACTCCTGGGTGATGCCATGAAATTCCTTAAAGAGGAAATGGTGGTGCAGATCGGCTTCGAGAGTGACACCCCCATTTTCGCCCGTCCGCCCAAGGTGGTGGAGCTGGAAGTGACCTATACGGAGAATGTGGTGAAGGGAGATACCAGCAACAAGGTGATGAAGGCCGCCACCCTGGATACGGGCGCGGAAGTGAGCGTACCTTCCTTCGTGGAGATCGGCACCATCGTACGGATCGATACCGAAACAGGTGAATACCTGGACCGGGTGAAGAAGTGATCGCCGATCGGCCAACGAGTGATCGCCCCACCTTTCTTAGAGGTGGGGCATTTCCTTTCTAAGCGGAGTTGGGCTCCGCCCAACACTAGATGGACCAATACAGAAAGCCCAGCAATAGAAGGAGCAGGAACGCACCCAGGATCCAGGCTGTGTAGTTCCGCTCTGTGTTTCTACTGTCATTGCTCATCACTTCTCTGACTGTCCAGGGTTGTTGATGGCACATCATCCATTCGCTCGATCACCGTGTATGCGCGGTGGAACAATGTTCTCACGGTGCCGCGTTGATCCACCGTTACTTCCTGTTCTTCCAGGTCCGCAACGGCATCCTGGAAACGCTGTACCTCCCAGTCGAGGCCATATCCTCCGCTCTTGTCCAGAGCGGCCATGGCCTCACCCGCCGCCTGGAAAGCATCACCGATCCTTTCCAGATGCGGTTCGGATCTCCACTCGTCCGGAATAACGCTGGCATTTCGCCGCATCACCCGCAGATGCTCGTCTATGGCGGCATCTTCCTGTCGCGCGAGCTCCTCCAACGCGTTGGCCAGATCATTCAAACCTTCATTGGTCCGCTCATGCCGCGTATCGGTGCCTTCGTCCACGGCACTTGAATACCGCTCTCTAAAGTTGGTCACCGCGGGCCGATCTTGAGTTGAGTACGGAGCCGCCATTCCCGTGGAAGTTTCCTCATCATCCTGAAGTACCGCCTGATCACCGGCCGCTACTTCCTCATTTGGGGGCATGGGCCTGTCGATCAACCAGAACATCATACCCAGTATGCCGACCAATGCCGCCATACCGATGAACCAGCCGAATATGCTGGGCGTACTTCTGCGCTCGTCTTGTTCGTATGCCATGTGCTTGGACTTTTCATTCAGAACAAAGGGTTCCACAGACCGGACCACCTTTGCGTTGACCGGGATAGGCGTATCCACATCATATATTGGCCGCGGTCCATCTGGCATGCCTCGGCTACCTTTGGCGCATACCCAACGATCCTGTGGAATTAACACCACCCCGTAAGGCCAGGGAGATAGCTGCCACGCTAGGAGCACGCATCATCGGTGAAACGGAACGGCTGGTGACCGGCCTGAACGAGATCAACCGGGTACAGGAAGGTGATCTCGTATTCGTGGATCATGAGAAGTATTATGGCAAGGCACTGCAAAGCGCTGCCACCACCATCCTGTTGAACAAAGAGATGGAGCCGCCCGCTGGAAAAGCGCTGATCATAAGCGATGACCCTTGCAGGGACTACAACCTGCTTGTGCGCGAGCATAGACCACGGCTTGGTTTCACAGGCAAGACCGTTTCGATCGGCGAGGGAAGCGAAGTGCATGCCTCCGTGGTGATCGGGGCCAATGTCCGCATCGGAAAGGATTGCCAGATCATGCCGGGTGTGGTGATCTACGAGAACACCACCATCGGAGACCGCGTGATCATCCATGGGAATTCCGTGATCGGTGGCGATCCCTTCTACTACAAGAAGCGGAGCACTGGCTATGAGAAGATGGCACCCGGTGGCAGCGTTCACATAGCGGACGATGTGGAGATCGGCGCCCTTTGCACCGTGGATCGGGGAGTGAGCGCGGATACCCGGATCGGCCGCGGAACCAAACTGGATAACCATGTGCAGGTGGGACATGACACCATTATTGGAGAACGCTGCCTGATAGCGGCGCACGTGGGCATAAGCGGTGCAGTGGTGATCGAGGACGATGTGATATTATGGGGACAGGTGGGCATACCCAGCAAGATCCGCATTGGCAAAGGCGCCATTATCCTCGGCCAGAGCGGTGTCATGAGTTCAGTGGAAGGAGGCCGCACCTACTTTGGATCCCCTGCTGGTGAGGTGAAACAAAAAATGCGTGAGATCGCCACCTTGGCGAGACTCCCGGACCTGATGAAAAAATTGAACAGCTGACCGCATGGCACGGTTGGAGAGGATAGCCGAAAGGCTCGAGTTGAAGGAGTTCCAGTTGCGTGCGCTACTGGATGTGACCAAGGCGATCAACAACAACATGGAGGAGGTGGAGCTTGTGGAGCTCTACCGGTCCATCGTGCAGGAACAGCTGGGCATCACCAGGCTCATGCTGCATGTGAATTCCGATGGGTGGCGCACCGTGCTCACCTACGGGACCAGCGAACAAATGGCACCCTCGGATATCGAGCAGGCCGCGGTATGGTACAAGGATATCCAAGTGATCGGCTCGGGAGATCCAGGAAGCCTGGGTGCCTTCGATGTCGCTGTACCGGTGCATCACAGAGACAAGCCTCTGGCCTTCCTGCTGATCGGCGATATCGATGAGGAGGAGCAGCGCATGAGCCCCACGGTGAAGCACTTGAACTTCATACAGACGCTCACCAACCTGATCGTGGTGGCCATGGAGAACCGCCGCATGGCCCGTGAGGACCTGATGCGTGAGCGGGATAAGCGTGAACTCGAACTCGCAGCGGAGATGCAGGCTATGCTGATCCCGGATCGGTTGCCCAATGAGGGTACATTGCGTGCCGCCGGTTGGTACCAGCCCCACCGGCAGGTGGGGGGCGACTATTATGATCTGTTCAAGACCACACAGGACAAGGTGGTGTTCTGTGTGGCCGATGTGAGTGGAAAAGGGATCGCGGCCTCCCTGCTAATGAGCAACTTCCAGGCTACACTGAGGGCACTGGCGCAACACGGTGAAGAGCCGCTACAGGCCATGATACAAGGGCTCAACCAGCGCGTCTATTCGAACGCTCGCGGCGAGCGCTTCATCACCCTGTTCCTCGGGCGGTTCGATCCGCGAACCCGTGAATTGGAGTATGTCAATTCCGGACATAACGACCCATTATTGCTATTGAATGGCAAGATCACCGGACTGCATGATGGAAGCATCGCTCTGGGCATGATGCGTGATCTCCCTTTTCTACGCCCCGGCAAGGTGGAAGGTATTCATGACGCCACTGTGCTTTGCTATACGGATGGCTTGGTGGAACAGGAAAATGGGTCAGGCGAGGCTTTCGAACCGGAACACTTACAGGAGCTGCTTCTGCAGCATGCCAAGGCAGGGCCATCACAGTTGATCGAAACGATCAGGACCGATTTCGAGGAGCACCGGCAGGGATCACCCTACCTCGATGACATCGCTGTTCTGGCCTGCTCGTTCGGCTGAGCAGAGTGCTTCAGATCCAGCAGCACGATCGCTGCGGTGAAAGCCCAGAAAGGCACCGATGCCTTGTCCGTATCCAGGAAATTGTTGAGCGCGCCATGCAGGTAATAGGTCACCAGGCCCATGTACAAGGCTACCAGCAGCGCGCGGTCCTCTCCTTTTGGAAGCCTTCTGTACAACCGCAAGGCCACAACAGTGGTCATTATCACCAGAGCCACCATCAGCCCTATGCCCAGCACACCTTGCTCCGATAACGGCCCCAAATATTCGCTGTGCGCATTGCCCTGCACACCGAAATTGGTGCTTATGATCGTACGATCCTCCGATGCCTGGAACGGGGCATACTGGAACATGTAGGTGCCGGCCCCCCAGCCGAAAAGTGGCCGCGCCTCCCACATCCGTATGGCGGAATTCCAACGGTTGATCCGCTCCAGGTTGGAGGCATCACTGGAGATGTTGGAGATAGAACGTACATGCTGCCCAAGATCATCCGAGGATTCCTCCCGATTCCGCTCCAGGGCCATCTTGATCTTGTCCTGGTTCACCAGATAGAGGCCTCCGGTGAGGACCGTGACCGAGAAGATGGCCCACATCGGGATGCGCAGCTTCATCACCAGGAATACGCCAACGGCGCCCGCCAGGCTGAGCCAGGCGGCACGGGTATAGGAGAAGATCAGGCCTACCACGAGCAACATGGAAACTACCACCGCGATACCACGCATGGTACGGGCATACGCGGTGTTGCCCACGGACATGATCACGAAAGGGAGGAAGAACGCGATCACCGCACCATAACTCGTATGATCCTTAAAGAATGGCGTCATCACCCAGTGAGCGGGATCATGCGCGAACATGTACTGCGAATGGTGGATCAACGTGTAGGTCACCACAACGGCCAGACCACCGATGTAGGCCCAGATGAACCGGTGCATGTACCGCCGGTCTTCGAACACCCGCGTGATCATCAGGTACATGGTGGTAACGAACCACAGCCGGGCTATCACGTACTTCAGTGACACGATGGGCATTGAGCTTGGGATGATGCAGACGGCCATCCAAACCACCTGTGCCACGATGATCCAGGTGATGGGATGGTTCCATACCCGTTCATCCAGGACATTTCTTTCCAAGGCGACCTTTAGTAAGAATAGGATCATGAGCCCCACCAGTAGCGGTTCCGTGGGCAAAGCCACACCAATGCCGCCGATATCCAATTCCTCCAGATTCACGGAAAGTGGCGTGGCGAAGGCGATCACCACCAGAAGGCGGTCCACCGCGGTGAACATGGCCCATACCAGAAGCAAAACGGCCGGCAACAAGTTCAGCCAGAAGAACTCGTTGGCCATAAGCACCAAGTTGAGCATCACAAAAAGGATGCATGCCACGGGGATCCAATGGTGTCGTACGGCCTGGATCATTGCTTCAGGCGCGGTATTCCCTCCAGCTTAGAAGTATGAAACACAGGAACAGAGCCGATAATACGCTGGCCGAGACGATAAGCCAGCGGATCGGGTAGACCTTCTTGTCGCTCACCTCTGGATGCACCACAACGTTGGTGTATGTGAGCTCCTTGACCATATCGCTATGCACCCGCTCGAACTCGGTACGGAGCCGGTCATAATTCATGCGGTAGAGATCGCTGAGCTGCGAAAGATGGCGGAATTCCCCGCCCTGTTCCTCCAGCCGGCGGATCATGCCGGCCAACTCATTCTTCTGTGCCGCACTGGCACGTGGATCGGCCAGCAGGCGCGTATAACCGCGGGTGAGTTCACGGGCCTGGTTCTCATAATCCAGAACTCCGCTTTCGGTACGGATGGCTGCCAATCGCGTTTCCACAGAATCCAGCTTCTGCTGCTCGTACACCATCGCCCGCCGGGCGATCTCAAGCACTTCGCGGGTCTTATCGCGTTGCAGGTCACGCGCCAGCAGGTCCACTTGTTCAAGCATGGTGCGTACCATATCCCTTGCCTTTCGGGGATCTTCATCCACCACCTGGATCTGCACGGATTCGAACCGGGTCTTATTGATATCCACCCGGTCATCGTACTCGGAATGCAAGGCGAAGTAACCTCCGAGGGAACTCGTATCCACCTTATACGCGCGCACCAGATCGAAACGGGCGATGATGGTATCGCGGATCACGTTGCTTTCCAGTAACTGAAGCAATTGATCCGTTCTGGTCTCGATGGAATAACTGGTAAGGTTGACCGGATAGACCAGTGCGGTGGATCGGTAGCGTGGTTCGATGAAGGTGGGGCCACTGAAAATGGACGCGAGAACGAATGCGAGGATGGCAACGCCCAGGAATACTTTCCACTGGCGCAAAAGCACATTCAAAAAACGCTTGAATGTCAGTTCCTCACGCACCTTATGCACGGGATAGGCACGCACCTTTGCCTCTGGTTCGGGTATGGTCACATCATCCCTCATAACTGGTACGTATCTTTTGAACATTCACCTGTACCACGATGAGGAGCAGCGCAAGCAGGAAGGCCGAGACGGTGCTCATGGCAACGATCAGCCACCGTAAAGGATAACTTTTTTTGTCGGCCGGTTGGGCACGATTCACCACGAATTTATGCGGAAGATCGCTTTCCATGTCGGCCTGCGCCTGTTCCAGTTTCATACGGAGAACGCTTAATCTCTTGATCTCGCTGCTCAACCGGTCTTCTAATCGAACATAGTCGCCACCATATTTTGCCAGCACTTTGAATCTTTCTTCGAATTCCTTGATCGCCCGCTGGTCCCCCTTCACGATGGCGGCGCCCATATATTCATTGTAGCGCTCGGTCTGTGTGCGGTAATCATGCACCCCCAACTCCCGCAGGATCCGCATACTGTCGGTCATCATGGCGATGTCGGACTCCAGGCCTTCGACCTTGGTCTTCACCAGGGTATAGCCCTTCAATGCACGCTCCACAGCCATTTCCTTCCACACCGTATCCACCTGATCGGTGATGAAGTTGGCGATGGCCGCTGCCCGAACGGCATCCTTGTCCATGACCTCGATCCTGATGCTGCTGAACTTGGTATGCTCGAATGTGATGTGCTGCTCGTAGGCCTTCCGCAACAAGGTGTTCTTGTGCGGATGGTCCGGCTTTATCTCATAGGCTTCGAGCAGATCGAAGCGCTGCGCCACACGGTCGCGGATCTTATCCGAATGCAGCATCTGAAGCAACTGTTCGCTGTCTTCTTCATCACCAAGCGCCAGGATATCATCACGGCCGGTGGCCTGTTCATTGAGCAGGGCCTTGGAAGGTGAATTGGTTATGGCGGGGAACAGGATCACTTCACTCTTGAAAAGTGGTGTGATCACAAATGCGGCGATCGTGCCCGCGATCATTCCGAGCAAGGTGATCGATACGATGAACCTGCGCCTGCCCCAGAGAAAGAGCAAAAGATCGAACGAGCCCCGGTCCAGGGGGCGCTCCGAACCGGAAGACACATGGCCTTCAGAGATCGGCGACCGCGGTGAACGCGAGCCGGAGCGACGGCCTGGGGTCTTAATGATCGTCGGTTCGTCCTGCGAATGCATGCATCAATGGTTTAAGCCCGATAAGTCCGGTGAGAAAGGCCCACAAAAGTGAGAATATGAAATAGAAGATGGACATGCCAAGTGCATCTTTCCCGAGGTATTCCAGCAAAAAGATGAATGCCACCAGCCCGCTTGCGAAGAGGGCCGCCCGCAACCCTACAGGAAGCAGATCCGGGAGGCGGAATATCTTGACCACCACAAATACTTGGATCCCAGCGGAAAGGACTTGCGTCACCAAGCTCGCCCACGCTGCTCCTTCGGCCTGCATGCGCGGTATGAGCACAAGATTCAGGCAGATGTTGAGCACCGCCCCACCTCCAGCGATCCAGTTGAGCCATTTCATGCGCCCGGCGGCCGTAAGCAGGGTGCCGAAGATGTAAGAAGTGGAAAACGCCACGAAGCACCAGATGAGTATGGCGAACGCAGCAGCCGAGGGATCGGTATGTTCAGTATACCGCCACGCCATAACCTTATGCGCCCAAAAACTCCCAAGGACCGCCACCGCCAGTGAGCCTGCCAATACCAGACGCAGTGCCACCAGAGCGAGCGGTGCCACATCTTCCTTTTCCTTGAGCATGCGGCTGAACATGGGCAGCAGCAGCCCGGCGAAAAGGAAGCCCAGCATGTTGAGCGCCTCGAAGAACCGGAAGCCCTGCATGTAGATGCCCGCATGCACCTGGCCATCGGGGATCATGCGCTCCAGCATGAGGGTGTCCGTGCGGTAGTAGAAGCTCATGAGCAAGATCAGAAGCGCGTACGGGAAGCTTTGCCTGAGCACCACCAGATTGAAATCCGGTCGCCACCGCAGATCGATGGGACCGGAAAGCCGCCGTACCATGAGAAGCGCGATCAACAGAGTGATCGCATAGGCTCCGGTCTGTGCCCAAACGAACCATTCCAGGCGTATCCCATCATTCCGACCCCAAAGCAGCCAGCCCATGAAGCCGATGAGCAGCACGCGATCAAGTACGCTCAGCAGGCTATCCTGCCGGAACCGCTGTGCGCCGGCTATGTTGCTCCGGAAATAGAGGATCATGGCCACCAATGCCTGGTTGAGCACCAGCCAGCCCAACAGGTGGAGCTGCCTGCCCTGGTATCCCAGAACGATCGCGGCGAAGAAGGTGATCGCCGCATAGATCACGGCCAGCACCACCCGTATGCCAATGAGCCGGCTGAAATACTTGCCCATGAGCTGGGAATGCCTGGCGATATGGCGCGTGTTGAAATTGGTGATACCCAGATCGAGCACCACGTTGAGCAGGAAGCTCAAACTCAACAACGCAGCGTACAGCCCATATTCCTCCGCCCCCACCGCCACCTGCACACCGGCATCGATCCCGAGAATGTAGAATGGCTTCACCAACAGGTTGAGCACCAGCAGAAGTGCAAGGTTGGTGATGAAGGTGCGGCGCATTTGCGGCCGTGAAGATGGGCAGGCTTCCGCACATGAGGGTATAACTTTAGGCGAATGCCGCAGGGAGATGGAGGGGTGGAACACACGGGGTCATGGTCCGATCGGGGATGCCGGCGGATAGCTGGGGCGATCCCGATCCGCAGTACACGCATCCATTACATGGATAACCTGCGTGCACTGGCCATGCTGCTCGGTATTCTGTTCCACGCATCGCTCGCCTACGCGCCTTCCATGCGCGATGTTTGGCCTACGGCCGATATGGTCACCTCCACGGCATTGGAAAGCTTCGCGTGGGGCAGTCACCTGTTCCGTATGCCGCTCTTCTTTCTGATCTCAGGATACTTCACGCATATGCTGCTGCGAAGGCGCGGTACCCAGGGTCTGCTGCGGAACAGGTATGAACGGATCTTGCTCCCCTTTCTTACCGCTTTGCCGATATGCCTGCTCATGTTGGCTGGCATGATCGTCTGGGCAGCCGGGTCGATCGCTGATCCTTCGCCAACGCTCATGCGCATGCGGCAGGTGATACGCGAAGAGGATCTGGGTAACATTCCGATCACCACACTCCATCTATGGTTCCTCTATTACCTCTTCATCCTTGTTCTGGCCCTTCTTGCTTTGCGGCGCTCTGTGATCTTTCGGCGGTTGGAGGAATGGAGCCGCTTCATGCACCCATCCATCTATTTGGCGGTGCCGCTCCTGGCAACACCCGCTCTCGCCACAAGATCCATCCCGCACCCGCCACCAGATGGCCTGCTGCCGGAGCTTTGGGCGCTGATCTTCCATGGAGGCTATTTCGTAATGGGCCATCTGCTCTTCCAGGATCGCAGCACCTTGCGCACCTGTGGACGGTATTGGCTACCATTACTTGTACTGGGCATCCTGCTGTACCTCTGGCTATTGCCTATGATCCACAGCGGCACTCCTACATCGACAGCTGATCCGGGGCATGTATGGAGGGTACTCCTGTCAGCCTTCGCAGGCTTCTTCCTCACGATGGGGGTGCTCGGCTTGGGAAAGCAGGTGCTGGACCTCTCCCACCCGCTGGCCAGGTACATCGCCGACTCTTCCTACTGGCTATATCTGGTACACATTCCTGTTCTATTCATCATCCAATTCTTGTTGATGGATCGCGCATGGGGACTATGGCCCAAATTCCTTTGTTCCGTAGCTGGCACATTTATGGTCGGCATGGTCACCTATCACACCCTGGTGAGACATACGTTGATCGGCCTTATGCTGAACGGGAAAAAGCCGGGGCAGCGGAAGAAGCCAAGGGAGCTCGCTTCTCCCTCCATCCCGGCCCAAATAATGGAACGCCGGGCTTAAATAGTTACTTAACCCGCCGCTGCACACCTTTGCGCCGCTCATGCGCATCGCTGTGAATACCCGCCTGCTGCTCGCAGGCAAGCTGGAAGGCATCGGCTGGTTCACGCATGAAACACTTTCGCGCATCACGAAGGCACATCCGGAGCATGAATTCATCTTCATCTTCGATCGCCAATTCGACCCACGTTTCATCTATGCGGAGAATGTGCGCGGAACCGTGCTTCCACCGCCGACCCGCCATCCGCTCCTCTATCGGCTCTGGTTCGGCATCATGCTTCCGTGGAAGCTTCGCAGACTGGATGCGGATGCCTTCATCAGCCCGGACGGCTTTCTTCCGCATAATACCAAGGTGCCTTCCCTGGCCGTGATCCATGATCTGAATTTCGAACATCACCCGGAAGATCTACCCCGCGCTTACAGCCGTTACTATCGCAGCCATTTTCCTCGCTTCGCCCGACAGGCCGATCGCATCGCCACGGTAAGTAAATATTCCCGTAAGGACATCGCGGCCACCTATGGCGTGGAAGCGGAACGAATGGACGTGGTGTACAACGGAGTCGGTTCGTCCTTTCAGCCTTTGGAAGACCATGAGAAGGTTGTGGCACGGGAGCGATACAGCCAGGGACACCCTTATTTCATCGCCGTAGGTTCACTTCATCCGCGAAAGAACATCGCCCGGTTGCTCCAGGCTTTCGATCGGCTCATTCAACAACACACGCTGACCCACCGGCTGCTGATCGTGGGGGAAAGTTTCTGGTGGGATGATCGCATGAAGCAGGCCTGGTCATCCATGGTGCATAAGGATCGCGTGCTCTTTACCGGCCGTTTGGACCAGGAGCGACTAGGCCATGCATTGGGTGCGGCGGAGGCACTGGCCTTCGTGAGTTACTTCGAAGGTTTCGGGATCCCGGTGGCAGAGGCCATGCGCTGCGGTGTTCCGGTGGTGACGGCGAATACAACCAGCTTGCCGGAAGTGGGTGGTGATGCCGCCATCTATTGCGATCCGTTCGACGTTGATAGCATCATGCACGCTCTTCACCGGGTGGCCACCGATGAACAACTGCGGACCACCATGCGCGAGCGGGGCATCGCCAGGAGTGAACGCTTCACCTGGGATAATGCCGCCCATGCGCTATGGCTGAGTTTTGAACGGATGATCGCCGATCGAACCTGAGGTACGGGGCATTTTTCAACGATCCCCACGGGCTGCGCCCAAGGCTTCTACATTCGTGGCCATGGCCCTGGCACCGCAATACCTGAAAGGATCCATCGAGGCCGGGTGCGATGAAGCGGGACGCGGTTGCCTCGCCGGACCTGTAGTGGCCGCAGCGGTGATCCTGCCGCCAAGAGTGAGACTGCCCGGGCTGGACGATAGCAAGAAATTGAATGCGGAGCAACGTGCGGAATTACGCCTGTTGATAGAGGAACGTGCCCTGGCCTGGTCCGTGGCCGTTGCTACCACGGAAGAGATCGATCAGATCAACATCCTGCATGCCTCGTTCCTCGCCATGCACCGCGCGATCGCGGCGTTGGGCATGGTACCGCAACACCTGCTCATAGACGGCAACCGCTTCCGTCCCTACCCGCACATTCCGCATACCTGCATGATCGAGGGCGATGGCCGATTCCGCAACATCGCCGCGGCAAGCATTCTCGCAAAGACCCACAGGGATGCGATGATGATGGAGTTGCATACGCGGCATCCCGAATACCTTTGGATCAGCAACAAGGGGTATCCCACGGTGGAACATCGTGAGGCTTTGCAACGGTTGGGGCCAACGGAGCACCACCGGCAGAGTTTCCGGCTTAATTATTCGGAGGCGGAGTTGGATCTGGACTTCGCGCAGTGAGTGTTTTCCCGCTGAAGTACACATCGCATTGTGCAAAGGCCCGTAGATGGGTCCTGGATCATCCCGGTGCGCCCGGGTACTTTTGATCACTTACCATGCGCCGCATATTGACCGTCATCCTATTGATCGCGGTCGTGGGCGCGGCCTTCCTGCTGTTCTTCGAGCCTGGCCGCCACTCCACCACAACCAATGATCCATGGCATGCCGTTCCCGCGAACAGCGCCATGATCTTGCGGATCCCTGATGCCATGCAGGGCTGGGATCGCTTCACACACACCTCCCAACTTTGGGAGGCGCTGGAGTTGATCCCTTCCATGGCCGCCGCTAACCGCCTGGTGGCTGGTGTCGTGGAACGCCAACGTGAGAACAAGATGCTTTCCCAAGCTTTGGATGAACTTCCACTGCTGGTGAGCATCATGCGTGAAGGCGATGGCGCGGGTGCCCTCATCATAGCATGCCCACGTACCGCCGATCATGCCAAGGCATACGCTCTCGCACTTCAACTGGATGATACCGCCCAGCGTGGATTGGCGCTGGGGGAGGTGGTGGAACTACGGCCGGACACCGCACTGCCTCCGCTGTACATACGGTGCTATGATGCCACCTGGCTGGCCGCCACCTCCCCACAAATGCTCGAGGAGGCGGTACTACAGATCCAGTCTCCGGACCATGTGCTACAGGACAGCCTCCTGGCGCGCATGCGCGACACCTGGGGGGCGAGCACCGATGCCAATGCCTTGATCCACCTGCGGCGTTGGGCACGGATCATTGAAAGCTGGGTACTTCCGGAGATGCTGGATCATGTTGAAGTGCCCGATGGCTGGGTGGCCATGGATCTTCGCTCAAGACCGGATGCCCTGCTCATGAGCGGACTCCTTTCCACGCACCAGGATCCGCCTTCATTACAGGCCTTGCGTACGCAGGGCGCGGGTCCCATTGGCGTTACGCGCGTTCTACCAGCGGATGTGTTCGCACTTCATCTGCACCACATCAGCGACCCTGCCCAGTACCTGGAGGGGCTGCATGCGGAAGCCCCCGCACCAGAATTGGCCGAGGCCCACTTTTCATGGGTGATGGGATCCATGGGCAGGGCCTGGGCCGATGCGGGTGAAGGAATTCAGCGATGGGCATTCCTGCAGGCGGAGGATCCAGATCGGGCCCGGCGAAGCTTGGAAGCTCTCTGTGCGGATGGTACACCATGTGAACAGCAGGAATATCGCGGTGTTCTTATACAACGTACCGCTGTGGCAGATGCACTTCCACGGTTGCTGGGACCGGAGTTCAAGGAGTTCCAGCACCCCTGGTGGATCTCGCTGGGCGACATCCTACTGTTCAGCACCACACCTGGATCTTTGCGCGCATCCATCGATGCATGGAATGATGGTAACTCACTGGCGGAAGATGAGCGCACCTCGGCCTGGTTCCAGCGTATAAGCGATGCCCAGGGCATGCTCTGGTGGTGTGATCTCGCTCGCGCACGGCACATGATAGGTGATCGGTTGAGGCCTTCCAGGCAGGCGCCATGGAATGAACATGAGGATCTGTTACAAAGGATCGGCGGCGTGTCGATCCAGGTGGGTCCGGGCCAGCGTGGCCATTTCCATGTGGTGGCAGGCATACAGCATGCGCCACTGGAACAGCAGGCCCATGGTATGCTCTGGAGCACCGAACTGGTGGCGCAGGTGGAACATCGGCCCATCATCGTACGCAACCATAACAACAACACCAATGAAGTACTGGTGCAGGATGTGGAACATAACCTCCACCTGATCGGAAGCACAGGCAAGGTGCTGTGGACACGAAAGCTGGAGGGACCGATCATGGGATCCGTACACCAGGTGGATCGCTACAAGAATGGAAAATTGCAACTGTTGTTCAACAGCGCGGACAAGATCCATCTGATCGATCGGAACGGCCGGGATGTGACCGGTTTTCCAGTGGTTCTGCGTAGTAAGGCAGTGACTCCGCTGGCCGTGATGGACTATGAGAATGACAAGGAGTATCGTGTCTTTTTAGGTACAGATGATCACCGGATCCTGAACTTCGCGTTGGATGGCCAGCAGGTGAATGGCTGGGAAAAGCCTCGTCTGGATGCTGATGCGGCCTGCTCCCTGCATCACCTTCGGATAAAGAACAAAGACTACCTGGTGTTCGCGGATCGCAATGGCAGGTTACACATTCTGGATCGGCGGGGCGCCGTAAGAGAAAGGACGGCACTCACGATCGGTAATGACCCCAGGGTCGTGGCCATCGTGCCTGGTTCGGACATCATGTCCTCCTATGTGATCTGGAGCGATGGTGAAGGCATTGTGCAGCAGGGCACATTCGGAGGGTCGGTGCACACATTGGGTGCGGCTGGAACGCAAGGCCATCAATGCGCGATAGATCTGAATAGCGATGGTGTTTTCGAATTGGCCCGTATCCATGGAGACACGCTGGAGGTGCGGCACGAAGGAAGGCCGGCCTTTCAGCGGACCTTCAACACCGTGCTGGCGACCGAGCTGGCTGTGCATCCGGTGAATAAGAACGGTCGCGTGATCAGCATCATGAGGCCGGAAATGGGTAGCGTGGTGCTGCTGGATGATTCCGGCCGTGAGATCCCTGGGAGTGCCGTGGCCGGTTCCGTACCTCCCGCGGTCGCAGACCTGAATCTGGATGGTGCACTGGAACTGATAACGGCCACACCGGATGGCAGGGTCATGGCTTATACGCTTCCCATCCACAATGGCCATTGAATACCATCATCCTCCCCTCTAGTTTTGCCCCCTTTCGCGGAAATGTACCCTAGCCCGCGGCACGCATGAAGACCACCCTCTTGCGCACGGTGCTTCGCAAGGAGGTCGTCGGCCTGGCGAGGGCGATCGTGATCATACTCGCCGTATTCCTTTTTTTACTGGAATTCGGTTACCGCGCGGATGCTGCCACGGAACAGCTTCTGGACCGGCTCAGCTATGGCCTGGTGGCGGCAGCCGCCTTCGTGACGTTGGGAAGTATGCTGCGCACGCTGCTCCGCAATGAGCGGGTGAGAAAGGCGGAGGCCATCTGGTTCATAGCAGCATTACTGCTCATCTATGTGCGGCCAGCGGGACTGCGATTGGTGGATCATGATTATCACTGGCCTCATCTGGTGTTCCTGCTCTTCTTCATGTTCATAGAACTGTCCCGCCTGGAGATCGGCCGGCACAGCACGGTTTTCAATCCTGCGCTGCTCTTCGCGGCCAGCTTCGTTCTGCTTATTTCCATCGGCGCAGCGCTCCTTATGCTGCCAAACACCACCACGCGGCCGATCTCCATGGTGGATGCCATCTTCATGTCCACCTCTGCGGTATGTGTCACAGGCCTCACCGTGATCGATGTGGGCCAGGATCTCACCTTCATGGGCCAATGCGTGCTTATGCTGCTTTTCCAGCTGGGTGGTCTGGGAGTGATGACCTTCACAAGCTTCTTCGCCTTCTTTTTTAAAGGCCGCACCTCGTTGGAAGAACAGCTGCGGATCCGGGATATCTCACAGACCTCGCTTGGCAACGCCCGTACTTTCATCACCCAGGTGATCCTCTTCACCATCACAGTGGAAGCCATCGGCATGGCCTTCATCTTCACCACCATCCCGGAAAACCTCTATCCCAACCTGGGCGACAGGCTCTTCTTCTCGGCGTTCCACAGCATTTCGGCATTCAATAATGCCGGATTCTCCACTTTTGGAGCAGGTATCGAAGAGATGCCATTCCGCTTCAATTACCCGTTGATGTGGGTGATCGCTCTGCTCTTCATCGCCGGTGGATTGGGTTTTGGGATCATCTTCAACTTCGGCCGTTATATCCGTTTATGGATCGTGGGAGGGTTCCGGCGCCTGGCCATGGGCATTCCCATGCAAAGGCATCCGAGGATCGTGAACCTGAGCACACGCCTTGTGTTGCAGACCACGTTGATCCTTCTCATAATAGGTACCACGGCCATTCTCGTATTCGAATGGAATGGTGCATTGGCGGAACACCAGAGTTGGTGGGGCCGCATCACAGCGGCATTCTTCACCGGTGCTACACCCCGTTCCTGCGGCTTCGCCGTATTGCCAGCAGGTCTGCTCTCGATCCCCTCCATCATGATCATCCTGTTGCTGATGTACATCGGTGGATCGCCTGGTAGCACCGCAGGCGGGATCAAGACCACCACTTTCGCCATAGCCACACTAACCGTATTCGCCACGGCCAGGGGCAGGAACAGGGTGGAATACGGCGGCCGGGAGATAAGCAACCTCAGCATCCGCCGCGCATTCTCCCACATCGTGCTCTCACTTGTATTCCTGGGTCTCTCCATCTCAATCATTGCCTCGCTGGAGCGGGGACAGGATCTGCTGCCCATCGCATTCGAATGTTTTTCCGCCTACCTCACCGTTGGCCTTTCCATGGGTTCCACGCCCGAACTTTCGGAACCGGCGCGGCTGATACTGAGCGTGGTGATGTTCGTTGGCCGGGTGAGCGCGCTGAACCTTTTGGTGGCCGTGCTCCGGCAGGTACAGGTCACATCCTACCGATACCCAAAGGAGGACATACTCATCAATTGATGCACACATGAAGATCGCGGTTTTCGGCCTTGGCAATTTCGGAAGGCACCTGTCATTGAAGCTAACCCAGATGGGCCATGAAGTGATCGCCATCGATCATGCCATGTCACAGGTGGATTTCGTGAAGAACCATGTCTCCTATGCGGTGTGCCTGGAGAGCAACGACCCGCAGGCAGTGAGCACACTTCCGCTCAGTGATGTGGATGCCGCCGTGGTGGCCATCGGAGAGGATGAAGGCGCCAACATCATGACCACGGCCATTCTTGTGAACATGAAGGTGAAGCGCGTGATAAGCCGTGCGATCAATCCCTTGCATGAGATGGTGCTCAATTCAATGGGCGTAACGGATATCGTACACCCGGAGGAGAAAGCAGCTGAGGGTCTGGCACGAAAGCTGAATCTGCGCCGGCTCGTGGATCAATTCGAATTGCCGGGCGGTTTCATCATCGCGGAGATCGTGGTTCCGGACAAGTTCGTGGGCAAGCCCTTGAACCAGATCGAGGAGCTCCGCCAGCGCCAGTTGGGTTTGGTCACCGTGCTGCGCAAGGAGAGTGAGAAGAGCTTCCTGGGGCGGCGCTCGATCAAGCTGGGCGCACTCGGGGTGATGGATCCTGATTTCGTTCCATCAAAAGGTGATATACTGGTGTTGTTCGGAACTAAAAGTGAAGTGGTCCGCTTCACTGGGGAGAACGATTGAGTTCCAAAGTGGCCCAAGAAAAAAGCCTGCGTAGCCGCAGGCTTTTTCAGTTCCTCTAGTTAGGTTGGATCAATTCTGATCGGTGCCCTTTACACGGTCCACCACATAGTCATCCACCAGGATGCGACCGCAATGCTCGCACACGATGATCTTTTTGTGGCTGCCGATATCCAGTTGGCGCTGGGGTGGGATGGCATTGAAACAGCCACCACAGCTTCCACGTTCCACGGGAACCACGGCCAGGCCGTTACGCGCGTTCGTGCGTATGCGGTGATAGGCGCTCAACAGCCGCTCTTCGATGTGGCCTGCGGCCTCATCGCTCTTCTTCTGAAGCGCCTTCTCCTCCTTCTCGGTCTCACCGATGATCTCGTTCAGTTCCTTTTTCTTTACTTCAAGATCCTTCCGGCGCTCTTCCAACAACGTGCTGCTGTTATCCACCACCTCCTTCTTTTGCTCGATCACCGACTTGGCCTCCTTGATGCGCTTCTCGGCCAGTTGGATCTCCAGATTCTGGAATTCGATCTCCTTGGAGAGTGAATCGTACTCGCGGTTGTTGCGCACCTTGCTCTGCTGACCCTCGTATTTCTTGATCTGGGCCTTGGCGTCCTTGATCAGGTTCTGCTTGTCGGTGACCTGCGCCTCCATTTCATGCAGTTCATCCTGGAGCTTCTGCAACCTGGTCTCCAGTCCGGCCACCTCGTCCTCCAGGTCCTGCACCTCCAGGGGCAGTTCACCACGCTGAATGCGGATCCTGTCCACCTGCGAGTCCACGTGCTGAAGACGATACAGTTCTACGAGTTTTTCGGCGATGGTGATCTCGGCTTTGATAGCGGCGTTGCCCGCCCTGCCTGCTGTGCCGTTGGTGCTGCTGGTCTTGGCTTCCTTCGCCGGCGTCTTCACGTCGCTCTTCGCCATGGGGTTCAGTAATGATATATGGGGTCCGTGACGGTTTCCGTCAAACGGA
>JAEZCB010000280.1 GCA_023412755.1 Bacteroidota bacterium | reverse complement strand
GGGGGGGGTAGCAAGGTCATCGCGTCTATGATTTCGTTCTTATGGGATGCTAAAATATCTTAAATGCAATAGGCTATATCATTTCCTTTTCACGAGATATTAACATTTCCACAGGTCGTTCCAATAGCCATCCTGGAGCAGACTCCAGACAGCAACTCCTTCAAAAGGGATTCCGCCTCAAAACCGCACCGTCACCCCACCGAGGAAATTGAACGGTGCCTGCGGGTACAGGCCGATCATCTCCTGCCGGCGATCGTTCTCGAAATAGCTGTATACCCAGCCATTGCTTTCATACAGTTCATTCAACACATTGCGGAAGGTGAGGTTGAGATCAACGCTGCGCAGGCCGGCCAGGCGCAGAAGCGAGAGGTTCACGCGCACATCGTGATAGAAGTAGGGGTCCAGCATGCGATCCTCGCTGGCCGTATTGTCCAGGAATTGGCGGCCCACATACTTGCTCACCAGCGCGATCTCGCCGGTGGCACGCTCCGGCTTATTGAGGAACCGGAAGATCAACTCACTGCTGGCGATCACCGAAGGCGAAAAAGCGATCTCTGTTTCGCCATGCTCGATCGCCCGCTGCTCCCAGGTATCCCAGTCATCCACATGCTCTGTGAAGCCGCGGATCCTATTGCGGCTCAATGTTGTGTTGCCGCGCCACATCAAACTGTTCGTAATACGGGCAGCCCACATGAGCTCCACACCCGTGCGGTAGCTCTGCGGCACATTGGTGCGCAATGAATAGCCCACATCATTGAGTTCACCGGTGAGCACCAGCTGGTCCTGGTAATCCATGTAGTAGAAATTGACCCCGCCGGAGAAGCGGCCACCCCGGCGCTCATATCCAGCCTCATAGTCTATAAGACGTTCTGGGCGTGGCCGGCTCTGGGGGCTGCTTTCCACGAGATCCCGGCGGCTGGGCTCCCGGTTACCAACGGCCACACTGCCATAGACCTTTCCACCTTCATGAGGCGTCCAGGTGATGCCGCCTTTGGGATTGAAAAAGGTCCATTCCGCTTCCTGCGTCACATTCTCCAGATCGTTGTTGAAGCCGAGGAAATCGTGACCTACCCGACGCAATTGTAGGTCTCCGAAGATGTCCAGACGATCGTTCGCAGCATAGATCACTTTGGTGAAAACGTTGCCATCGGTCTTTCGTGCATCATTGAAATAATAGCGGTGGCGTATGTCGGCATCCATGAAACGCGCCCAGATCACTTCCCCGAAGTGGTCACCACGATAGTCGTTGTAGCTGCCGCCAAGAATGAGCCGGTGCGAACCGAAACGCTGGTCGTAGGTGAGATTCACACCATGCATCACGTTATCCAGCCAGCGCCGCCGCACCAGGTCGGTCTCGAAGATGGTGTCGCTGCCGAAGACCGAAGTGATGCCGTAGTCCGCCAATTCATCATCCTCACGGAACTGTTCGAAGAAACCGGCACCTTGAACCCGGAAGAACGTAACGTTCACCGTGGCATCCTCGCCCACGCGCTGATCGAATAGAAGCTGGTAGTGCGTCTGCCGGTAATCATCCACCTGGTTGTCGTACGTGTAGGGATTGTATGTACGGTTGGTGTCTATGATCTCCGGTGCCACACCCTCCCACGCCTGATAGGTGACCTCATGACCACTCATGGTGATGAAGCGCAGCGATCGCTTCTGCCCCAGCCATGCGCCCTGCAGGTAATAGCTGCGCAGATCCGATGACGCGCGGTCGATGTAGCCATCGCTCTTGATCGAACTCAGGCGACCCTCGAGGCTGAAATTGCTGCCACCACCTTGCGCCCGCGATGGAATGAGACCGGTGCCGAAGCGTGCGCCGAAACGGCGCGTGTTGAAGGATCCGCCGAAAGCCTGCACCTCACCGAACGCATCCTGTTGGATGGTGGTGGTCTTCATGTTGATGCTCGCACCGAAAGCGCCAGGGCCATTCGTGCTGGTGCCCACACCTCGCTGTACCTGCACATCCTCCAGGCTCGTGGCGAGATCGGGCATGTTCACCCAGAATACCGCCTGGCTCTCGGCATCGTTGATAGGCACACCATTCAGGGTGACATTGATGCGGGTGGCATCGCTTCCGCGTATGCGGATGCCCGTATATCCAATGCCTGCGCCAGCATCTGTCGTAGTTACCACGCTGGGTTGCAGATCCAGCAGGATCGGGAGGTCCACACCGGTGTTCATACGCTCGATCTCCTGCCTTGTTAATGTGCTCTGCGCGAATGGGGCCCGCTCATCGGTACGCACACCAGCGATCTCTGCCTCGCGCATCAGCACCACATGCAGCCGCATGGTGAACGCGATCTCATTCGCGCCCTCAACAAGCTGCAACACGGTATCCACCGGTTGGTAACCCACATATGTAGCCCTGAGACGGCTGGATCCAGCAGGCAGCCCGCCCATGGAAAAGCGCCCCTGCGGATCGGTGGTGGTACCAAAGAGCCGGTCCTCTCCCACCACCACGTTGACACCTTCCAGCGGTGTGCCAGCATCATTCAAAATGGTTCCGGTGATGCGGGTCTGCGCGGCGGCGGACAGCGAAAAAAGAATGGCGATGCCGAGTGTAAGCTTCCTGATCATGATCTCCGTGCGGATAAGCGGTCGTTACACGGAGATGCACCGCCGGGTGCGCTGTTCCCTTCGCAGCATTACCTGCGCAGGTTCAATGGGTATGATCTCAGCCACTTTCCGAATGATCCGGACGGGCACCCCAGTGTAGGACGGGGACAAAGGTAGGGTGAATGTGGAACATGCGGTGTTGAATGTTCCATTGCTGGATGTTCCGCGTAAGGGACATGAGTGGAAAGCCCGCAAGAGCACGAAGCCAGAGGCGAAGTGATCGCGGACTTGGAGCGTGGGCCCGGCCCGCCGCAGCCAGAGCGGAGGCGGGCTACGCCCAAAGGACCTAGACCTCCCTTTCCTTCACGGGATCGGAATGGATTAGCGCATCTATGATGGTGATGGCCTCGCGCATACGCTCTTCATGGGGGCCTTCCATGATGGTGTATGGCCGGCCCAGTTCCTGCAGCGTACGCTCATAGATCATGAACAGCCTGTCCCTATCATGCGGGTTCTCCCGCAACGGATCCTCTTCCCATGGCATATCCGGCCTGCACAACAACCAGTGATCATAGTGGGTGGTTTGAACAAGCTGTTCGATATCCGGATGCACACGCCCGAACTTCTCTTGTGACCAGATCAGAATGGTGATCATGTCGGTGTCATGAAGCATGAGGGGCATTTCCGGAATGCGCACAACTGGTAAGGGCCCGGTATTATAGGGATCATACTCCGGCACCATGAAATCATAGACCTTCTGGTGTCGCCGCCACCCATCGTTCAAACGCATGATGGCCACATCATGCTGTACGGAAGCAATGGTCCGCAGATCGGCTTCAGCGTATTGTCCACCCTGCTCCTCCAGAAAATCCCTGGCACACTCTTCCACATAAGGCGCCGCATAGTGTGTGGCCAGTGATTCGCAAAGGGTGGTCTTGCCGCTGCTTTCCGGGCCTACTATGGCAATGTGGCGCATGGTGATCGGGAATAGGGGCAATATAGCCGATGCAGTGCCAATTTTTGTCACACTCCAGGCAGCGGCCGATGGCCAGGAGGCGTCTATACAGCAAATGGAACAACGAGCATGGAACGCATGATCATACACTCGCTTCTTGTAGGAACATTTCAGATCAGCCAGGCGGGCCTGCCACATGCTGCGCTGGCACCGGTGAACGAGCACATGCACGAAGTGAACGTGCAATGGACCTTGCAAGGGCAGGTGCCTGAAGGCGCACTGAAGCTTACCTCCTTCCCTACCGAGGCCGAAAGAATTAGACACCACTTGCTGGAAGTGCGGCGCATACTGGGTGGCAAGGCACCGGTAGGTCTTTCAACAACCCAACTAAAATGGCGCGGGCAGTTGCTGGATCGCCTCGCTGTATATGCTGAAGGTGGTGTTTTTCCGTGGAACCATGTGCTGCCCTACCGCAATCCGGTATTCATGGATCCATACGGTACCGCTTGCGCCGTGGGCCATTTGATGATCGAAAGCGGCCATGGCGAGCTGGCTTCACGGATATCCGCAGAGATGAACACGGCTTATGTGCTGGACATGAACTGGCCGGAGATATTTGCGTGGGCGAATGAACATGGATTCACCGCTGAAGAACTGGCCTGGATCCAGCCTGGATATCCGCCCGCACTACCCTGGATGCCGCTCGGAGGAGGTACAAATGGCATGGTGACCGCACTTGAAGTACTCTCCAACGGGGATCTGCTGGTGGCCGGCAACTTCAGTGAGGCAGGCGGTGCCACTATGGCCGGGGTGGCCATTTGGGATGGCACGAGCTACACCCCATTGGGAAACCCGATCCTTGGAGAAGTCACCTCCGTAGCGGAACACGATGGTGCGATCTATGTTGGCGGATCGGCCATGAATGGGGGGCAGGATCTTGCGCGTTGGGATGGCACCACATGGACCTACCATACCATCATGGAAGGCAAATGGCCGCATATAACCGCTTTGCATGTGCATGATGGAGAGCTGTATGCAGCTGGCACGATCCAAGGATTCGCCGGTGAGGACCATGTGGTGCGCCGGGTGAACAGCGACCACACCCATACACAAATGGGCAGTGCGCTGGATGGCCGCATACTGGCTTTGGAGAGCCATGCAGGAGAATTGGTGGCCGGGGGCGAATTCACGGGCATATTGAATGAGACCGATCCACTGATCTCGCATCTGGCGGTTTTCCAAGCAGGTGAATGGATCCAGCTCTCCACCGGGGTGGACGCTCCGGTGCGTTCGCTGCTAAGCGATGGCGATGATCTCCATATCGGTGGAGATCTCTTTGTGAACATGGTGGTCACTTTCGGATTGGCGAAACTCGATGGCTTGTCCGGCGAGATCGAACCACAACTGCCCAACCACGGACTTTACGCTGAGAACGGGACCGGTCCATCCTACATCGGGGCCATGGTGAAGCATGGCGACGATCTGTATGTCACAGGCAGTTTCAGCCTGTTCGATATGATGCTCGTGGGCAGGACCACCGCACGCGTAACGGGTGTGGATATGATCGAACCGATGATGAGTGTGCAGGAGCCAGGGCATGCCCTTGCGATCCACGGCCAAAGGCTGGTGGTGGGGGGTGGCTTCAGTGGTTATGACCATATAGCGGCATTGGATCTCTCCACCGGTGTGAACGATGGTGCGGAACTCATGCTTGCCCTGGTACCCAACCCAGCGGTGCACCAGGTCATCGTGCGATCCACAGGTTCGGGGCTACCTGCAGCGCTGGATCTGTTCGATGCCGTCGGCCGGAAGGTGAACGTGCCCGTGGTCCGGCGTACAGATGCGCTGGTGATGGATGTGCGCTCGCTCACACCAGGGAATTACCATGTGCGAATGACCGTGGATGGCGAGATCCATGCGGGGCGATTCGTAAAGGAATAAGCATTCCCCATTTCAAAGCGCCGGACATTCTACCATGTCTAGCGCTTGGCGCTCCACATACAGTGGCCGCGAACATTCCAAAGCGCGAGCTGTTCCTTTGCGGAGCATGGGCAATTATACCTACCTGGCCCTCGACCTGCTAAGCATCGCATTCCCGCTACTGGCGAGTTTCGAGCCACGGATCGCATTCTGGAGGAAGTGGCATGCTCTGTTACCAGGGATCATGGTGATGGCACTGGTCTTCATTCCATGGGACATCGCCTTCACCGCACAGGGATCTTGGGGGTTCAATGACAGGTATCTGCTCGGCGCGCGTGTGGCCGGGTTGCCCTTGGAGGAATGGCTATTCTTTCTAATGATCCCGTATGCCTGCATGTTCCTGTATGAAGTGATGCGCCACTTCGTGAAGCGAAATGTGTTGGGAAAGGCGGCACGTCCGGTGGCGATGATCCTTGCCGTACTGCTCGCCATCATCGGTCTGTTGCATATCGATCATGCATATACAGCGATCACCTTCCTTGGTACCGCGCTCTACCTTGCGTTGCATGTGCTGCTATGGAAGAGCGCCTGGCTGGGCCGCTTCTTCATTGGCTATGGCATAAGCCTCATCCCATTCTTCCTCGTCAATGGACTGCTTACAGGTACCTGGCTCGAAGAACCCGTGGTATGGTACAATGATCTGGAGAACCTTGGTGTCCGTATGGGTACCATTCCAGTGGAGGACTCGATCTATCTGCTGTGGATGCTTTTGATCGTTACGCATGTGTATGAAACGCGGCTAAAGCGCGATCATGGGGAACCT
Organism: Bacteroidota bacterium; assembly: GCA_023412755.1. Lineage (GTDB taxonomy): Bacteria > Bacteroidota > Bacteroidia > Flavobacteriales_F > PHOS-HE28 > PHOS-HE28. The sequence continues at coordinate 1,176 of JAEZCB010000280.1, read as the reverse complement.
TGAGTACATCTGTTGAAGTTGGCGCAGACTGGTTTTGTTTTGCATCATGGATCAATGGCTCGTGCTGGAGATATTGGCCGTGGCCGGAAATCTCACCTACACCATCTATATGATGCTCAACCGCCGGATCGGCTGGCTGTTCGGCATCGCGGCATCCGCGCTGGGTGCGCTGCTTTTCCTGCATCAGAACGTATATGCACAAGTGGCGCTGAATCTGTTCTATGTAGGCATGGGGATCTACGGATGGTGGTCCTGGGGCAGGCGCAAGGGTAAAGAACTGCCGATCACCCGCAGGCCATGGTGGATGCATGTGCTCTTCCTGCTTACCGGTGCGGCCATGGCGTGGTCCATCGCACTTGGGCTGGAGCGTTTGCCCGGTGCCCAACATGTGCGGCTGGATGGCTTTGTCACCGGTCTTAGCCTGCTTGCCACCTGGATGCTAGCACGGCGCATACTCGAGAACTGGGGTTATTGGATCATTACGGATGCGGTGGCCATCTGGCTCTACATGTTGCTCGGGCTTTATTGGTATGCCGGCCTGTATGCCATCTATGTGATCCTCTCGATAATTGGTCTGGTACGCTGGAGCAACGTGTGGCGCAATGCCAGGAACCCCCTGCCTCCGGAAACCATTGCGCCGGCGCCGACCAGAGTATGATGGTGGATCATGGTCCGATGGCGTGTGGATCAAAGAAGTCCGGCCCTCATGTGCATCATGGTACTCCCATTTCACTCGGCGTGCTTGCCTAATTTCGGCGCCATGTCCGTAAACCTGAACAGGGTGTTTCTCTTCACCCTTCTCCTTCTGCCATTCATACTTTCAGCACAGCGCCCACCGGAACAACCGCACGCCGGAAAGATCCTGCACGATATTCAGAAACTGAACGTGCTCGGCAGCGTGCTCTACATCGCGGCGCATCCCGATGACGAGAACACACGCTTGATCGCCTGGCTGGCCAATGGCCGAAAGGTGCGCACGGCGTATCTCAGCCTTACGCGCGGCGAAGGCGGACAGAACCTGATCGGCTCGGAGCTGGGTGATGCGCTCGGCGTGATCCGCACGCAGGAATTGATGGAAGCACTGCGGATCGATGGCGGCGAGCAGTTCTTCACGCGAGCTGTGGATTTCGGTTACAACAAGACCGCCGACGAAAGCTTTGCGAAGTGGGGCAAGGA
>JAEZCB010000278.1 GCA_023412755.1 Bacteroidota bacterium | reverse complement strand
CACACAACCCTACGGCAACCAGCGTAAGCTTGAGCGGTTCCCATGGTACTTCGAACCGGTGCTGATCCCGGAGAGCACGCACCCCATTGTTACCAACATCGATCCGGTCCATACCCGTTTCGTGAGCAGTCTGGATACCATAGGTGTCGAAGGTGTGAAGAAGACCATTCTGCTGACCACCTCCCCCTACTCCAGGTTGCTGCGCAATCCCGTGCGGGTCAGTTTGAACATCGTGGAAATGGACATGGGGCTGGACCGTAACTCCATCCCGTACATTCCGGTGGCGGCGCTCCTCGAGGGAGAGTTCACATCCGCTTTCCTGGACCGGTTGCCGGTGGATTTCATCCAGGATCCAGAAGTGGCCTACAAGGCGAAAAGCCGCCGCACTTCCCAGATCGTGATCAGCGATGGCGATGTGATCGCCAACCGGGTGGATCCACAAAAGGGCATGTACTTCATGCTCGGATACGATCGCTATACGAACGCCAAGATCTATGGGAACCGGGAGTTGATCATCAACGCCATGAACTACCTGTTGGATGATCAGAGCCTCATCAGCATCCGCTCCAGGGCCATCACCCTGCGGCAGCTGGATGTGCAGCGCGTGGAGAACGAACGGGCAAAGTGGCAGGCCATCAATCTTGGAGCCCCTATCCTGCTCTCCATCTTAGCCGGCATCGGCTTCAATTTGCATCGCCGCAGGCAGGCCTTAAGACCATGAACAAACGCTGGATCCTTCTTCTGATCTTCATTGCCTTGGGTGCATTGGCCTGGATACTCCACAGCCGCTCCACCCCAAGCACCCTGGCTGGTCCATTGAGTGATTTCTCGGTCGCCGATACCGCCCGGGTGGACCGCATCTTCATCGCGGACCAGGCCGGGAGATCGGTGGATCTGCGCCGCACGCGGGAAGGCTGGACGGTAGATCAGAAGTACAAGGCCAAACAGCATGACGTGGATATGCTGCTGCGCACTTTCAAGCGCGTGGAGGTACGCAGTCCTGTCCCGAAAAGCACCGAGAACACGGTGTTGCGGGTGATGGGCGCTTCGGCCAAGCGTGTGGAGATCTACGAAGGAGGGGAAAAACCCTCCAAGATCTGGATCGTTGGCCATGGGACCAAAGACCATTTCGGAACCTATATGTTGCTGGAAAAACCAGGACTTGGCCGCAGCGATGTTCCCTTCATCATGGCATTGAGCGGCTTCACCGGCATCCTTACACCCAGGTTCCATACCGAACTGGACCAGTGGCGCAGCAGCACCGTATTCCAGTTCGCCGACCTGCACCAATTGGAGAGTGTGGAGGTGGAACATCCGCAGGTACCCTATGAATCTTTCCGGATAGAGAACCTGGAGCGTGGAAAAGTGCGCATGACCGACCTCCAGGGAGCGCCGGTGACTTTTGACACGGTATTGGTGAAGGCCACGCTCCTGCCCTACCAGCAGCTCAATTACGAGTACATTGAACGAAGCCTGAAGCAACACCAGCGCGACTCCTTGCTGGCGACCACTCCCAACCACATCCTACGCGTGAAAGAGAGGGATGGAGAAGAGCGTGAAATGAAACTATGGTACAGGCCATACCAAGGTGAAGAGAGCCAATGGGAAGAACGCTTCCTGCATGACAAAGTGCGCATGCATGCTTTGCTCGATGATACCCTTCTGGTGGTGGTGCAACGTGAACATTTTGACAGGCTCACCCCCCCGGCCAGCCTTCTAAAGCATTGATGCACAGGCCGCTGATAGCATCATGCGGTTGTGGATAAACGGGCCAGCGTGTTGATAAAATGGGCCTATGCGGCATAGGTGCCCGTCTAACTTTGCCCGCCCTTAACAGCCAGACCATACCGATGAGATTCATCGTATCCAGTACCGCCCTGCTGAAACAGCTGCAACTCCTTCAGGGTGTGCTTTCCAACAACAATACACTTCCCATCCTCGATAACTTCCTATTCGAGATCGATGAAAAGCAGTTGACGGTGACCGCCAGCGACCTGGAGACCACCATCACCGTGAGCATGCCTGTGGAGGCCAAGGATAAAGGCAGCGTTGCTATTCCGGCCCGCCTGCTGCTGGATACGTTGAAGGCCTTTCCAGAACAGCCCCTCACCTTCAGCATCGATGCCAAGCACCATGGGGTGGAGATCAACAGCGATCAGGGCAAGTACAAGATGACCGGGTTCAATGGTGCCGAATTCCCCAAGAGCCCTGTGCTGGAAGAGCCCAACACCATCTCACTGCCCGCCGGCACATTGGCCAACGCCATCAACAAGACCATCTTCGCCACGGGTAGCGACGATCTGCGCCCGGTCATGAGCGGGATCTTCTTTGAACTCACTGAAGAGGATGTCCGCTTCGTGGCCACCGATGCCCACAAACTGGTCCGCTACAAGCGCACCGATCTTCAGGCCGCACGCGCGGCTTCGTTCATCGTTCCCAAGAAGCCGTTGAATATGCTGAAGAACCACCTGGCCGGCACCAATGCGGAGGTGACCTTGGAGTTCAACGAGAACAATGCCGCTTTCCGCTTCGATAATACCTTGCTGGTCTGCCGCCTCATCGATGGCAAATACCCGAACTACGAGGCGGTGATCCCGAAGACGAACCCCAACAAGCTCACGATCGATCGGCAAAGTTTCCTGAGTTCGATCCGCCGGGTGGCCATCTTCTCCAACAAGACCACACACCAGGTGCGGCTGCACATCAACGGCAGCCAGCTCACCGTAAGCGCCGAGGATCTGGATTATGCCAACGAAGCCAACGAGAAATTGACCTGCGAATACCAAGGGGAGGAGATCACCATCGGCTTCAACTCCCGGTTCCTCATGGACATGCTCAATAACATTGGCACGGAACATGTCATGCTGGAAATGAGCGCCCCTAACCGCGCAGGCATACTCCTACCTGGAGAACCCGGTGAGGTGGGTGAGGATATCCTGATGCTGGTGATGCCGGTGATGCTCAACAGTTAGAACAGATCCCATTTCCGCCATGAACAACCTGCTGGCCGCCTTACCCCTGCTCATCATCCTCTCGGCTGAAAAGTGCAATGAAGGAAGAACGGACCAGGATGAGAATGGGACCACAACAGGAACGGAGGTACCTGCCGAAGGGAGCACCGTGGAAGATGCCATATCCACACAGGCTGAATTGACCGGCCAGCGATGGTACATCCTTGGCCTTTCAGGAGGCGAACTGAAACTACCGGAAGGTGCCGAGCGGCCTTGGATCGAATTGACCGGCGGAGATCTGCAAGGCTACGGGGGATGCAACAACCTAATGGGTAGCTACACCTTGGATCATGATCGGCTATCCTTCTCGGAAATAGGCGCCACCAAGATGTATTGTCCTGACATCCAGACCACGGAACGTTCCATCGTTGATATGCTCAGCCAGACAACGACCTATTCCCTGGATGGGGACCAGCTGATCCTGAAGCAAGGGGGCCGTGACTTACTGATGTTGCGTACGGCCCAGCCATAGGTCCTGCACTGTATTTGCTGTGGGCTGGCATGGCCCAAAATGATCTTCAACAGCTGGTGGTGACACACCATGTCACGATCAACGCTCCCGCTTCACGCGTATGGCAGGTATTGACCGAACCGAGCTTCATCGATCAGTGGGATGATGTGCCCGATGATGTTGGCGATAGGCCATTGCGACCGGGAAGTGTGATGGAGTGGAAAGGAATTTCCCGCCTCACCGTTACAGCATTTGAACCCGAACGACGGCTCCGGTTGAAACTCCACGTAGCCAAATGGGAAGATCCGCCAGAGGCTTATGACATTGGCTATGAATACGTGCTGGCGGAAAGGGATGGACATACCGAATTGAGCCTCCTCATCGGAGATTTCGCTGCCTTGCCAGATGGCGATACCTACCACGATGCCTCCGAGGAATTCGCCGAGGAGGCATTGCCCAAGATCAAGGAGCTGGCCGAGAAGATGGATCCGGCGAAACCCTGAGCCACGAAAAGGTGAAGCTCATCTTCAAAGATCCAGTTTCCCCCGGCTGGCCTTCTTCTCCGATAGCTTCTTCTTTTCCTCCAGCCGCTTCTGTTTCGCCTCGGGGGAAGGCTTCGTGCGTTTGCGCTTCTTCTTTTCCTTGAGCGCTTCCGTGAGGATCTCCATGAACTTCTTCTCCACCAGCTCGCGGTTACCGGCCTGGCTCCGCTCCTCCTGCGCGGTCACGATCAGCCAGCCTTCGGTGGTGAGCTTCGCCGCGAGCTTCTCGATAATGAGGAGCTTCTGTTTGTCCGTGAGCAATGCGGAATTCTCCGGGTGGAAACGCAATTCCACTTTCGTTTCCACCTTGTTCACGTTCTGCCCGCCTGGGCCGCCACTGCGGGAGGTCTGGATCTGGAGTTCGGGGCGAAGGTCTTCTATTGTCGGCAGCGCATCCACGGGCGCAAAGATCCTGGGGAATGAACAATATCCAATGTCCAACTTCCAATGTTCAAGTTTTTAGGGCGGGAACTTGTCAGGGCGTGTCTTCGGTTCCAAGTCCGCACTCGCAAAAGCCTCGCTTGCGGGTTTTCCACCTGCGCCACTTACGCAGATCAGGGATCGGCGAAGGTGTATTGCATTCTTATTGGCAGGGCACGTATGGACACCTATGGACACCTATGGACCCGGGCTGGTCCATAGGTGTCCATACGTGT
>JAEZCB010000270.1 GCA_023412755.1 Bacteroidota bacterium | reverse complement strand
TACCATAAGAACATCAGCATGGAGCTGTATGGCCATGCGGACAGCCTGAAGTTCGAGGTAAGGAACAAATGCTGGGGATATTTCTCGGAGAATTTCAGTGATAACACGGTGACCCTGGATATCGAGTGCCCCTTCAATGTACCGAACCCGGAATTTCCATTGGAACCGCTGGAACCCACCTATGTTGAATGGAACGATCCCAGGGCCCATGCAGGAAGCACGGTGACACCACTGGATCTGCAGGGCGATGGCACCATGGACCTGCTGCTGGGGGATATCTCCTTCAACAATGTGGTGGCACTTTACAACGATGGTACCACGGAACTGGCCCACATGGGTTCGGCCATCGATCAGTTCCCGAATACCGGCCAACCGGTAGACCTGGCCATTTTCCCGGGTATATTCTATGAGGATATGGACAAGGATGGCGTGCGGGACCTGGTAGTTAGCCCGAACGCCACATCCCTGGCCGAGAACCTGAACAGCATGTGGTATTATAGGAACATAGGCACGGACGCCGCTCCTGATTTCCAATACCAGACGGACCGTCTTTTCCAGGACCGCATGCTGGACCTTGGTGAAGGTGCATTTCCAGTGCTCTTCGATGAGAACGGGGATGGCCTGATGGACCTGGTAGTGGCCAACCATGGGTATTTCATGCCTGGCAACACGTATGAGGGCCGCCTTGCTTTGTTGCGCAACACCGGAACCAGTACTGAACCTGCTTTCCAATTGGTGACAACGGATTACATGGGCCTTTCCGGAAGCGGTATCGGGCAGAGCATGTATCCCGCATTCGGCGATCTGGATGGAGATGGTGATCAGGATATGTTGATCGGCGACCTGCAAGGAAGGATCCACTTCTACCGGAATACCTCAACAGGCGGGGCCGCCCAATTCCAGCTGGCACAGAACAACATACCCGATGCGTCAGGAAGCGTGTTGGATGTGGGTCAATTCGCCACGCCCATGCTGCACGATCTGGATGGGGATGGCTTGCTGGACCTGATCGTTGGGGAACGTAACGGCAATCTGAACCATTACCGCAACACCGGCAGCAGCAGTGTGCCGGAATGGTCGCTGATCACCGAAGAACTGGGCGGAGTGAGCACAGTGGAATGGTGGAATATCACCGGCCACTCGATACCCTTTCTTTTTCAAAATGCGGATGGTGATCGGGAAATGCTCCTTGGCTCCGAGTCTGGATGGTTATACCATTATGGCGGTATAGAAGGGAACGTGGATGGCAGCTGGACGTTGCTGGACAGTGCGTTCCTCCAGATCCGGGATGGCATCCGCACTAGTGTATGCCTGTATGACCTTACCGGTGATGGTGGGCTGGACATGGTGATCGGCAACTACCGTGGTGGCCTATCCTTCTGGCGGAGTGATGATGTGAGTTCCACAGCGGAAAGCGTGAATGTCTCCTCCTCCCCTTCCTTCAGCATCTATCCCAATCCAGCTTCGGCCATGGTGGAGTTGGTGCTGCCTCTGGCTACGGCCCACACGGATTGGATCGTACATGATGCATTAGGCAAGGAAGTATCTCGCTTCACATCATCCGGCAGCCGCACCAGCTATTCGGTAGCGGATCTGGCGCCGGGCATCTATCATGTTCGCGCATCAGGTAAAGGCTATGACCTGGTGCAGCGCCTCGTTGTCACGAGGCGGCCCTAACGGAGTGTTGGTCAAAGAGAAAGGCGCCTCGCGGCGCCTTTTATTTTTCCAAAAAAATCCGGATCAGGCTGTCACGCTCATCTTATCCAGCACATCCATCACCTCCTTCACCGCCTTCGCGCTGGCGTTCACCAGTTCCATCTCCTGCTCATTCAGCTGAAGCTCAATGATCTTTTCCACGCCTTTACGGCCCAGGATCACTGGTGCGCCCATGTAGATCTTCTCCAGGCCATACTGGCCTTCCAGCCAGACGCAGCAAGGGAAAACACGCTTCTGGTCCCGTACTATGGCTTCCACCATTTGCGCAGCAGCGGTGCCCGGTGCGTACCAGGCGCTGGTGCCCAGCAGGTTCACGATCTCTCCACCACCTTTCTTGGTGCGCTCCACGATCGCGTCCAACTTATCGCTCTCGATCAACTCGGTAACAGGGATGCCACCCACCGTGGTATAGCGTGGCAGCGGCACCATGGTATCACCATGGCCGCCCATGAGCACAGCCTGTATATCCTTCGGACTAACGTTCAATGCCTCGGCCAGGAAAGCACGGTAACGGGCCGTGTCCAGAATGCCGGCCATGCCGAAGACGCGCTGGCTTGGCAGGTTGGCCGTGATGTAGGCGCAATAGGTCATCACATCCAACGGGTTGCTCACCACAATGATGATGGCATCCGGAGAATGCTTCACGATGTTCTCAGTAACACTTTTCACAATGGCCGCATTGGTGGCGATAAGATCATCGCGGCTCATGCCGGGTTTGCGCGGAAGCCCGCTGGTGATCACCACCACATCGCTGCCGGCGGTCTTGGTGTAATCATTGGTGGAACCGGTGATCCGCGAATCGAACAGATTGATCGGCGCGGTCTGCCATATGTCCAACGCCTTGCCCTCGGCAAAACCTTCCTTGATGTCCAGCAATACTACTTCGTTGGCCAGTTCCCAACGGGCCACGGCATCGGCGCAGGTAGCGCCAACATTACCAGCCCCTACCACGGTTACTTTCATCCTGCTTGGGTGAATTGAGGTGATTGATCGGGGGCGAAATTAAGGCACTGCGGTGCGGCTCCCGCATGATGTTGATCAGGAGCTGCCGGTGTGCCTTCCAAAAAATGCGCGGCCATAGGCATCCTTTCGGCCTGGCTTGCGTCTACCCCTTGCGGATGGCTATCTTGTCAGCTCATAGTACGCGCCCAGTGGGAGAACCAGCAGCAACCGAACATGGCAATCCACGTCTTACCGTCACGTGGATGAACATGCACGGGCCGGAAAAGGTCTTCAATGAATTGATCGATGGATGCCTTCAAGGCGAGCGGCGCTCCCATCAACGTGTATATGAGCTCTTTTACGGCAAGATGATGACGGTATGCCTGCGCTACACCAAGAACACCGATCAGGCCAAGGACATCCTTCAGGACGGGTTCATCAAGGTGTTCCAGAGCATGGACAAATTCAACCGTTCGGGCAGCTTCGAAGGTTGGATCCGGCGGATCATGGTGAACACCGCCATCGATCACTTCAGGCGTTCGAAGAATTCCTATCTGCTGCTTGGCGAAGAACGGAGCATCGAGGATTTCAGCGATCAGGATGAGGAGGATGTGCTGGCTGAGGATGGCGGAGACGATGACGCGTTGGATGTGCGGCCCGCCGATGTGATCAACGCCATGCAGAAGCTTACACCCGCATATCGTACGGTGTTCAACCTGTATGTATTCGAGGAGATGACGCACAAGGAGATCGCCGAATTATTGGGGATCAACATCGGCACCTCCAAGAGCAATCTGGCGAAAGCGAAAGTGAACTTGAAAAAAATGCTTACCAAGGAGCGAAGGCTTCATTAATGATGACGAAGATGAAGGGAGTGGATGCGTTCGAGCGGTCTTTGAAGGAGGCCCTGGAGACCTATGAGGTCCCTTACAACTCGGCCGATTGGGCGCAGTTGGAGAGGAAACTTGATCCAAAGCCAACCACCTGGCAAGCCTCGGCAGGTCTTTATGCCCTGCTGCTGAGTGGTGCCGTGGCGGTGGTGTCCACAGTGTATGTCATGATGGCTCCAGAGGATCAGGGTGGCCTGGCACAGACCGCCGTGGTAGTGGAGGAGCCCCGTTCTGTAGAGCAGAACATGCCTGTAGCGGAGGAGATACCCCGGTCACCAAAACCTGCGCAAGTTGCGGCTGCCGTTTCTGAAGTGGGGTCGGATGAGCATGAAGAGCCGGTCCTAAAGCAGCCCGACACTCCAACGAATAATGCCCAGGTGGCACAACTGGAGGTCAAGAAGGCCGCAACACCGGGCGGAACTCGCGAAGCGACCGAACGTGCCATTGAAGAAAAAATACCGGCCGTGCCCAACAACAGCACCGCATTGGCCATCAAACCAAGCCTGACCGAAGCCTGCCCTGGCACCGAGATCGAATTCCAGGTGGACAACATGCCCGAGGGCGGTATCTTCCTGTGGAACTTTGGCGATGGCAGCTTTTCCAACAAGCCCACACCCACACACTCTTTCGCCAAGGCCGGCACCTTCGAGGTCATGCTCTCCCACTCTTCACTGGGTGGCGGCAACATTCGCAACAAGCCAGCCGCGGATCGTATAGTGATCCATGAAGCACCGGAAGCTGCGTTCAGTTACGTGAGGCAGGAATACGAGAACACCGTGCCTTCAGTGCATTTTGAGAACCGCAGCATCGGCGGCAAGAAATACACTTGGGATTTCGGCGATGGCACCACATCCAGCGTGGCGCACCCGAACCATGTCTTCAAAAAGGCAGGCACCTACCAGGTAACGCTAATTACCGAGAATGGCAAGGGCTGCATCGATCGCACGGAGCGCACCATCAAGATCGAGAACGACTATGACCTTTTCGCACCAAAGACCTTCTCCCCAGATGGCAATGGCGTGGAGGATACCTTCATCCCAGAAGCATTGAAGACGCTGGGTGTGAAGTTCCATATGTCCATCTTCGATTCCAAGTCCGGAGATCTGATCTTTGAGACCAGCGATCCACAACGCCCCTGGAATGGCCGGATAGGCAATAAGGGCGAACCCTGTACCCCGGGTGATTATGTGTGGATGGTGGAGATGAAGGATGGGGACAAGCTCGGAGGCACATACAACGGCAATGTGACGTTGGTGCGCTGACCTGGCAAAAGCTTGGAAAGGCCCGGATCTTCCGGGCTTTTCTATTTTTGTGCTCAAGGCAACTTTTGGCACCTTGATCCCATCTTACCCCATGGCGGGAGTGTCATTCCACCCCTGCACCTGTAAACTCATGCACGATCCCCGGCTTTCCGATCCCCAGGCCTTCACGTTACGCAGGGCTTTGATCCTCGGCTTGGTGACCGTTCTTTGGGCTGCCGCAGCGCAGGTGATGGCCCAGAATTTTTCCATCACCGATGGCAGCGTTACCACATGTAGTGGCATTCTGTTGGATAGCGGTGGAATGGGAGGCTCCGGCTACAGTAACAATGAAAGCCATACTGTGGTCGTCTGCCCGGATACACCGGGGGATGTGATCTCCCTGATGTGGGTCACATTCAACCTGAATACAACGGGTCCCAACCCGATAGACCGCATCCGGTTGTACGATGGGAATTCAACAAGCGAAACCTTCCTTGGCGAATACACCGGTACGGATCTGCAAAACCTGGTGACCCAGGCCAGTACCTTCAACACCACCGGCTGCCTCACCGTGGTATTCAACTCCAACGCGAATGGTACAGGCATCTTCGCAGCATCGATCACTTGCGAAACACCCTGTGACCGGCCCACGGCCGTAGGCAGCATGTCCGAGGGGTTGGTACCGGCGCTGATCTGCGTGGGCGAAGAGGTGACCTTCGATGGTACGGCCAGTTACGCGGAGGATGGCTTTGTGATCACAAACTATACCTGGGATTTCGCCGATGGCAACACGGCCGATACACCCGTAGCCACGCATTCCTGGGATGCACCCGGGGAGTATGTCGTGCAACTGTACGTGCTGGACAATAACGATTGCGCCAACAACAACCTGCTGGACCTGCAGGTGCTCATTTCCACCACTCCTGATTTTTCCGGCCTCATGGTGGCCGAAGAGGTCTGCTTGGGGGCCACAGTGGAATTATCAGCGGAGAACGGTGTGCAACCGGTGACTTGGACCGGTGCACCGGAGAACAATTTTGGCCCACCGGTCTACCTGCCGGATGATCTGGGACAACCCTTCATAACCGAGATCACCTTCACGCAGTTCGCACCCGGACAGACATTGACGAATATCAATGACCTGCTCTCCGTCTGCGTGGACATGGAGCATTCGTTCATGGGTGATTTCGTAGTGTCATTGACCTGCCCCACCGGCCAGTCCGTGATCTTCCATCAGCAGGGTGGCGGCGGTACGGACCTGGGTATATCGGGGCCGGGAAGTACGCTGGGCACCTGCTGGAATTATTGCTGGAGCCCTACCGCGACCAATGGTACATGGGTGGCGAATTCAGGTGGTGGATCACTTCCAGCGGGCACGTACGAAAGCCTGCAACCCATGTCCCAGCTGGAAGGTTGCGCTTTGAACGGCACCTGGACATTCACCGTAGTGGACCTTTGGGCCGCGGATGACGGGTGGATCTGTGGATGGGAGTTGAATGTGGATCCATCCATCATTCCGGACGTCACCGAATTCACCCCTGTGCTGGGACTGAACCATCCGGATTCCGCAGGTTGGGATGGTCCCTACCTCACCCCTGGCCCCAACCAGTTGGTGGCCTATTCCACACCGCCCGCCCCCGGCACCTATGATCATACCTTCAGTGTCACCGACAACTTCGGCTGTACTTACGATACCACGTTGACCTTCACCGTTCTGGAGCCAATGGAGGTGGAGGCTGGTCCGGACATCATTCTATGCAGCGATCCGGAACCCATGGCCGGGCAACTTCTCTTTTCCCCCACTCCCGGCGCACCCGTCTATGAATGGTCTCCGCCAGAAGGGCTAACGAACCCCGGCTCACCAACATCACCGGTGTTCACCACCACGCCTACATGGTACTATCTGTCCGTGTACCCGCCTGGGTTCCCTGAATGCGCGGTAACAGACAGCGTACTGGTGAGTCCCGATCCTTCCATAAGCGCGGGCAATGACACCACGTTGGCGATCTGCGAAAATGAACCCGCCATTTCACTCCTCAGTGCACTTGGAGGCATGCCCGATGCCGGAGGTGTTTGGACATTCAATGGTGCCGTGGTACCGGATCTTTTCGATCCGATGATGGATCCTGAAGGAGTTTACACCTACACTGTTACCAGTGCGGCCAATTGCGTGGCGAGCGCAGAGCTCACCGTGCAGATCACGCCCATCACAGACCCCACCTGCTGTGGGATCGCGGATGCCGGCCCGGATTCCTATTCCTGCGACCTTACCAATACGCTGAATGCGACCCCCGGTAACACCGGTGTGGGACAATGGAGCGGCCCTGCCGGAGCGGTGTACGGGAACATCTACTCGCCGCAGACCTCTGTTACCATGCCTGCAGGGAGCGGAGGCACACACACTTTCTTTTGGATCGAAGACGATGGTGCCTTCTGTTATCTGATCGATAGCGTGCAGAAGACATTCACGGATACGATCCTGATCGACATCACGCACACCGATGCCATCTGCTACTCATATTGTAATGGATCGGCCCAGGCCACGGTTAGCGGCGGCAACGTAGTAGGTGACCATATCTATGCCTGGAGCAGTGGTGTAGGCAACTCAACGCCTGCAGTTACCGACCTATGTGCCGGTACGCACTCCCTCACAGTAACGGATGACAATGGTTGCTCCAGCACCGCCACCGTGACCATACTAGAACCTGTGCTCCTGGAGATCGACTCTACCAGCTATATACCGGTCACCTGCTCCGGCATTTGCGATGGTGTGATGATGATCTACGATGAGGAAGCTGTGGATTACAGCTTCAACAATGGTGCGATCTGGAGCCCCTCCCCGACCCTTTCCCAGGTTTGTGAGGGTACCCATCATGTGAAGATCCGGGACGCCAGCGGTTGCATTGGAGAAGGTTCTATCACGGTGACCGGGCCACCCCCAGTGGTAGCTGATTTTGACTGGGGACCACAGAATGCCAATGTGGATGCGCCGATCGTACAGTTCCATAATACCTCATTGAATGCGAACACCTATCAGTGGGACATCGCCGGCCTGCATGCCACCACGAGCCAGGATCTGGTGTTCACGTTCAGTGACCGGGATCCAGCGGACTACACCGTTTGCCTCGCGGCATTCAACTTGAACATGTGTTCGGATACCATCTGCAAGGTAGTGGATATTGAAGACGTGTTACTCGTATATGTACCTACCGGATTCACACCGAATGGAGATGGCTTGAATGATGTTTTCAAGATGAGCACCAACCTGGATGTGGTCACCAATTATGTCATGATGGTCTTCGACAGGTGGGGCCAGGTGATATTCCGATCCACCGATCCGAATGAAGGATGGGATGGCAGCCTGGACAATAGTGGCGATGTGCTTTCCACGGACGTCTTCGTGTACCGCATCCTCTACGACATAAAAGGAACGGACACCCGAAAGGAAATGATGGGCACCGTTTCGATCTTGAAATAGGTACGTATTCCCTTATGGTGAAAGGCGCGTTTTACGACGTGCCTTTTTCTGTTTCCAAGGTATTGGTCCAACCCTTGAACCCCCATGGTCCGTTATATGAATGGCGGTGATCCTTGGATCCGTGAAGAGAACCTCAATATCTACCGCAAAGCAGGTATGCGCGTTGTGGATGACCCTAGAATAATATTGACATTTTCGAATTATAAAGATCACCTTTGCGGCCACGGCAGCGGCCGTCATTCCAATATTGTTCGCTCATTACTCCCCAATCATGAGCAGGTACCTCGGCCTTCTTTTCACCATCCTTTTCCTTCATAACCTGGGAAGGATATCCGCGCAGGTCGTTCCTGCGGATTTCAGCGATCAGCTGGTGCTTGGTGGATGGACCGATGCGGTTGGCGCAACATGGGATACGAATGGCCGCATGTACGTGTGGGAAAAGCGGGGTATTGTATGGATCGTGGAGAATGGTGTGAAGTTGCCAGACCCGTTGCTGGACATCAGTGAGGAAGTGGGCAACTGGCGCGATCATGGCATGTTGGGCTTCACGCTTGATCCACAGTTCCTCACCAATGGACGCATTTATCTCTTTTATACGGTGGACCGCCACCACTTGATGAATTTCGGGACGGGGAGCTACAACCCCGCCACCAACCAGTATTACGCGGCCACCATCATGCGGATAACCCGTTACACGGCCACGGGACCGCAATTCAACAGCGTCGATCCTGCTTCGCGTATGATCCTTTTCGGTGAAACCCCCTCAACCGGGGCTCCCGTGCTGCATGAATCCCATACTACGGGGTCACTTGTTTTCGGTGCGGATGGCACATTGCTCGCCAGTGTTGGTGATGGCGCCAGTTACTCCAGCACAGATGTGGGCAATGCGAACGAGACCTATTGGTCTCAGGCCCTACTGGATGGGATCATCCGGCCAGAGGAGAACGTGGGGGCACTACGTGCACAGATGGTCAATAGCTTCAATGGAAGGATCCTGCGTTTGGATCCGAACACCGGAAATGGCGTGCCCAGCAATCCCTGGTTCGATCCCGCCGAACCCCGTTCCGGCCGGTCACGTACCTGGGCCTTGGGCTTGCGCAATCCGTACCGCATGACCATCCGCCCCGGAACCGGCAGTAGCGATCCCGCCGCTGCGCAGCCGGGCCACCTGCACATAGGTGATGTGGGCTGGAATCTTTGGGAAGAACTGAATGTTTGCACGGAAGGTGGAATGAATTTCGGCTGGCCACTTTTTGAAGGTTTCGATGTGCATGCTTCCTATTGGAATACCAACGCAGCGAACAAAGACCATTCGAATCCATTGTATGATGGTATTTCCTGTTCGCAGCAGTTCTTCAATTTCCAGGATCTGATCAAGCAGGCTACGCCAGTTCACCTTAACGCGCATCCGAACCCATGCGATCCGCTGGTGCAGATACCCAATTCGGTTCCAAAACATTTCCACGCCAGACCTGCGATAGACTGGCGGCATGGCAACCAGTCCAGGTGTGGCGGTTTCAGTGGGAACGCGGCCGTCACACATGATCTCGATAATGCCGGATCACCTGTACCTGGTCCTCGTTTTGGTGGTTATGCAGCGATAGGTGGGCCTTATATCGCGGGTACCAATTTTCCGCCAGCCTACCAGAACAGCAGCTACCACGGTGATTATGTCATGGGCTGGATCCGGCGTTTCGTGATCGATGGACAAGGCAACCCAGTGAGTGTCCATGATTTCGCTTCCGGTCTGGGGAACATCACCTGGATGGGTGCTGGACCCGATGGATGCATCTGGTACATCCGGTACAATTCCAACCAGATCAGAAAGATCTGCTACACGCAGAACGTGGTTCTGCCACCCGTGGCCGTGGCAACGCAGGATGTTCAGTATGGTACCGGACCTCTTACGGTGCATTTCACCGGCAACGGCAGCTACCATCCGCAGAACGCCCCCATCACCTACCATTGGGATTTCGGCGATGGCCAGACCAGTACAGCGATGGACCCGGTCCATATGTTCCAGGCCACACCCGGTGTTCCCATCACGTTCACGGTCACCCTCACCGTGACCGCCGAGGATCTGCAGACCTCTACCACACAGCTGCTCGTATCCGTGAACAACACGCCGCCGCAGGTGCAGATAACAAGTTTCGCGAATGGCTCATTCTACCCGGTCGGGGTGGACACGGTATTCCAATTGCAGGCCAATGTGCTCGACCTGGAACACGGACCAGCGCAACTGGACTATGCGTGGCAGACCATTCTCCACCACAACACACATTCGCACCCTGAACCAGTTGATGGTGCTCCCCAAAGCTCCACCGTGATCAGTGGTGTTGGCTGCGATGGCGAATCATACAGCTATAGGATCAGACTAACTGTTACCGATCCGGAAGGCCTGGCCACCACAGTAGAACATTGGCTGTATCCTGCGTGCCATACCATAGCGCCCACAGCGATCATCAATTCTGATGTGACCGCTGGTGCTTTGCCACTTGCCGTGCAATTCGATGGCTCGGGCTCCTATGATCCGGGTTCCGTGGTGGCATACCACTGGAATTTTGGAGATGGCACCTCCAGCACGGAGCCCTCGCCACTCAAGGTCTTCACCGAATCGGGCGACCATCTTGTGGTGCTTACCGTAACGGATGATGATGGACTCACAGGGCAGTCCACTCGTTCGATCAGCAGCATCGCGTATGCCCCGCCACAATGCCCTGGCCAGAGTGGCAGCATCATGCGCGAGGTATGGAATGGCATCACCGGCACCACGGTGAATGATCTGCTTTCGAGCCCGGGATTCCCTGATACTCCGAATGCGATCACCTATCCAACGAGTTTCCAGGGACCAAGCAATGTGGGAGATAACTACGGAGCCAGGTATCGCGGATACATCGTTGCGCCACAGACAGGTGCCTACACATTCACGATCACCAGTGATGATGCTTCCGTTGTGTACTTGAGCCTGAATGCCGATCCGCGTTTCAAACGGGTGATCTGCAGTGTTCCAGGTTGGACGCAGACCACGGAATACACCAAATACCCCTCCCAGATCAGCGCTGCCATTCAGCTCCAGGCCGGCGTATACTACTACGTGGAAGTATTGCACAAGGAAGGAGGTGGCAATGATCACCTCGCACTTCGCTGGCAGACCCCATCCAACAGCACGCGCACCATAATACCCAACAGCGCCCTCGCAAGGTGGCAGGATTGTCCGCCCAGCGTTCGGCTGCGAATGGGATTGCAGGGACCTTACCATACCGGCACGCAGCTAATGCGTGATGATCTGCGCTCACTCTCGCTTCTGCCGCTTACGGAACCTTATACGTTGCTCGGCTTCACACAAGCAGGCGGTGGTGGCGAGACCATACCACCCGCCCGCTTGAACGTAACAGGCAAGAATGCCATGGTGGACTGGGTGCTCGTTGAATTACGCAGCAAGAACGATCCATCACAGATCCTGGCCACCAAAGCCGCCATACTGGAACGGGACGGGGATGTTGTGGGTACGGATGGATATATGCGCCTGCTCTTCAATGTACCTGCGGATGACTATTTCATCGCCGTACGGCACCGGAACCATCTGGGCATCCGTACAGCTACAGCTGTGTCACTAAGCAAGGATGAATCGCTCATCGACCTTACAAGACCCACTACACCTGTGCATGGTGCGGAGGCACGCAAGGCCATGCCCGATGCTGTGATGACCTTATGGGCAGGAGATGCACTCAGGGATGGCGTGATCCGCTACACGGGTGCGAACAATGACCGCGATATCATCCTGCAGGCCATCGGCGGGTTGGTACCCACAGTGGTCACACCAGGATACGGGCAAGGTGATCTTGATCTCGATGGCTTCACCCGCTACACCGGTATGAACAACGACCGGGACATCATCCTGCAGAACATCGGCGGGATCATACCCACGGCGGTGCGGCATCAGCAGCTGCCATAGGCACTGACCCTCAGTGTATACTGATCGTGTCCGAAGCGGTGTGAAGAAGCCGCTTCAAACGATGCCGGGTGATCTTGTTCTGTTCCTCCGCAGCGATCATGATCTCCTTTTCGGGATCATTCTTGATCCGTGCCTGCAAAGAACTCAGCAATTCCGCAGGGCCCTTGCCAATGGCGCAGCAAATGAACACATGCCCGAATTTCTCTTCATACAAGCGGTTCGCTTCTGATAATGCATTGGCCAGATCGGGATCGTTGTTCATGCTTTTGATATCACCCATCATCCAGGGATCCGATTGCCCATCACGCGGTGCTACATGATGTGAAAAAGCCTCCTGATAGTCCTCCACATCACATTCCTCCCAGACCCGATCACTGATCTCCAACAATTCATTCAGATCCTCATACGGTCGCCCCACGATCATACGATCCACCCAACGGGAGGCACCGCAACATTGTTCGAAGGCCTCATAGGCTTTGGTCTCATTGAGCCGGTTGAGTTGATCGATGGTCATGGTGTAGGATCCTGATGTTGGATCGAATTGCGGTGTGGGTGGAATAAGCCTCCAAGTTAATCCGCATTCGGTGGATCTGTATATCATGTCGTCGCACAAGCCATATGCACGGCGGCCACATCTTTGCACGCATGCGTTTCCGCTGTTCGGTCGATCTACATTGGGTACTGCTGATCGTGTTTTGCATCCATACGCCCATCATCACGACACCAGCGGCAGCACAGGACATGCCTCTTTACCGCCTCACCTGCGTCCCCACACAGATCGTCTTTCTGGAATTGCCCATCGCCTTGGAACGCCAGTTCGGGCGGCACACCATCGGCATCACTGGATCTTACCGGCCGGATCTGGTGAAGAGCGGCGCTATCGCCGGCCATGGCCCCTATCACCTGCAGAATTACTGGAACTTCGCCTACCGCACGGCCACCGGAGGACTGGTCCACAAGTACTACCTGCGCGACCGTTTCGGGCTGCACCTGGAAACGCAGTTGCTCATGCGCGTCTGGTGGTTCGATGAAAAGGAGATCCGCTACGAAGGCGATGAGCGTTTCCGGGGTAAACGCAGCGAACTGCAGCAAGTGGCGATCCTGAAACTCTTGTTGGGCAAGAGCATCATCTGGCACCGGAAGGATGCCCCGTCGGGTGTTCTGGAATTCTTCGCCGGCCCTTCGATCCGCATGAAGCGGCTGGACTTCATCACCCACGAAGGTCTGGTGGATGGTATGGAGGCCGATGAGTTGCGGCAAAAGGAGGAGAACTGGCTGCCGGGGCTGCAGGTGGGGGTGCGGTATGGGATCGGGTTGGTGCGGTGAGGGGGATCTAGTATTTTTGATGGATCATGCGCACACTGGACCGAATAACGTTCGACCCTGAGGTGATGGGTGGGCGACCATGTATTCGCGGAAATAGGCTCACCGTGAATATCATCGTTGGTTTGATCGCAGCGAAGCATTCACGAGAGGACCTTATGCGGATGTATCCATTTTTGGAGGATGAAGACATCACTCAAGCACTGCAGTATGCCGCTTGGAGATCCAACGAAGAGGAAGTCCCCATAAAGAGGGCATGAATTGGATCGTGGATGTTTGTCTTTCGGTGGAGATCCCGGTGGTATTATCATCCGAAGGGTGGAACGTCAAACATTGGTCAGAGATCGGCCCGTGGAATGCACTTGACCGGGAGATCATGTCATGGTGCGTGGAAAATGATCATGGTCTGATAACCGCCGATACTGTTTCGGCACGCTCTTACGGTTTGGTCAAGGATCACGGCCAAGCGTGATCATCATAAGATCGCTGGATCAGGGTACAAACGCTGTGCTCCCGATAATACGTGATGTGCTGTCACGCTTTAAGGAACCACTTGAACACGGTTGCTTGATATCGGTGGATGAGACAACAGCAAGAGTTCGTCGGCTGCCATTGCTGTGATCGATATCACCCTCCCACCATACCCACCACCTCCCGCACGATCACCCGAACCGCCTCCGGATGGTTGCCGGTCTTGGGACCCATCTCATGCCCCAGCCGCACGACCACCAGATCCAGATCCGGGATCACAATGATGTATTGCCCCAGGATCCCGCGCATGTAGTACACCTGCCTGTCCATATCCTCGATGATCCAAAAACTGTGGCCATACTGCGGAACAGCATGCGGCCGCACCGCCTCTTCCACGAAGGCCGTATCCAGCAACTGGCGGCCGTTCCAGTTGCCCATCCGTAGCATCAGCTGGCCATATCGTGCGAAGTCACGTGCATTGGAGTTGAAGCAACAGAAAGCATGTTCGCGGCCATCGCGGCTGTCCAGGTGCCATTCGGCCGCATGTTCAGCGCCCATCGGCACCCAGAGCTTCTCCGACGCGTATTCCGACAACCTACGGCCGGTGGCTTTCATCACCACGAAACCGAGCAATTGCGTGGTCCCGCTCTGGTACTCGAATGTGCCCGGGGCGCGATAGATCGGCGACTCCTCCATCAACAGGTCGTAGGAATTCGGGCCGTAGTAAAGCTTCGCAGTGATGTCGAACGGGTTCGTATAGTGCTCGTTGAATTGCATGCCGGCCGTCATCGTGGTCAGGTGCCGCAGCGTCACCTGTTCTGCATATTGGCCCTGTAGTTCGGGCAGGAAGTCCTTCACCTTCTGGTCCCAGTTCTGGATGAGGCCATCCTGTATGGCGCATTGCGCGAGCATGGTGGTGAACGATTTCGCCATGCTGAAGGAGTTGGTGAGCGATGCCTCGCCGAAGTCCTCCCAATACTCTTCGTAAAGCAGCTGGCCATCCTGCACGATCACGAAAGCCACGGATCGGTTGTTCTCCAATGTCCGGCGCAGATCATCCGTCAGTTGCACGCGACCGAGATCCGGTGACAACGGCCAGGGTTGTGGTTGTCCCGCGGGCACCGAACGCGTTTGAAAGAAGCGTGCATCATCGATGGATGCGGTCTTATGGCCATGCAGGTAGGTGGCCCAAACGCCCTTCAGGAGGAACTGGTTGCCGGTGGCGAAGGCCAGCACCACTGCCAGGAGGATGACGATCAAGAGCCATTTGAGGATGGAAAGGATGGTGCGCATCACCACAAAGAACGAAACCTCTCATGATCCCATACCAGATCATGGTCACTCTCCTACGGGTTCACCATGAACCGCTGTTTTACAACGAGGCCGTCCTCTGTGACCAACTGAAGCACATACAGGCCTTGTGGAAGGTCACCAACGTGAATGTTGAAACCATCTGCACTGTGCGCCGGCTCTAACATTTCACTCCGGATAACCCGGCCTTGACCGTCGTAGATGTTGATGGCCCTCGCCCGCTTTAAGTGCGGCGACCGAATGTTCAGCTGATCTTGAGTAGGAGAAGGAAAGAGATGAAGCATCTCATTACTCCTCTTCTGTTCTTCGACAGCAACGACGCTGGCTTGTGATGCATATTCCAACTCCAGGATCTGCGGCATGGCTTGACCATTCTGGTATATCACCCTCTTACTTGCCCGCAGCAAGTGCCAAGGGAATCCATCAGCATAGAAAAAGGTGAGCGTGTCCACGCGCTCTACAGAGGCTTCAGGAATTGTTGCCACCATCCTGCACCGGACCCGCACCACGTCATTGATGGAGCCCCACGGCAGGATCAATGTACCATGGCCATTGGCGGAACAATTGATGGTACCTGAGATGCTTTGAATTCCCAGGCTCCCTGAAAAGTCATCGCTCCAAGATGTGCCATACAAGAGCGGATACTTCATATCCTGGAGGGGATCATCCAGGAACAAATTCCCGAATGGGCTTATGTGACCATGGAAGAAGACGCCTCCCGCACCAGCTGAATGGAAATAGCGGTTGCCATCACCGGTGCGTACCAGATCCGCATTGGGAAAGTTCTGCGCCTGGGGATCTAGATCCGCAGGTCCCATTACATAGGAGAAGCCACCTCCACCGCCAATATTGGAGTAATTCCATGTTTGTCCGGCACCGGTCTGTGGTAGGTTGTAATATGTGCCAATATGCATGGTGAAGGTCGTGCCGGGCACGGGGGCATTCCCTGCGGATATCATAGGCTGTGAAAAGACTTGCATCGTGAAGACCGATGCAAGTAGTGGAACCAAATGTCGCATGACCTTGGAATATTGGCTAAACCTAAAGCGTGATACGGTGTTCAAACCGTTCATATGCGTCTTGTTCTTCGAATTATATACCTGTCCAATAGATCATTACCTAAAATGGATCGCTAAGATCATATACAGTCCTAAAAAAAATATAGTAGCCGGTAGCTTCTAAGAGCCTGTTTAGGATCGTTTGAGCAAGAGGGAAAGAAAGGCCAGAACCATGAATTGGAGGC
>JAEZCB010000239.1 GCA_023412755.1 Bacteroidota bacterium | reverse complement strand
CGCGGCATCCACCACGTTCTGCACGTTCGCCTCCGCTGCTTCGCCCTGCACATCGAAGGTCTTCCAACTGCCCATGCCGATCACGGGCACGGCGAGGCCGGAGTTGCCGAGTTTTCGTTGTTCCATTGTGTGAAGTTCGTACACGTACTTTAGCAGCCGCCATGCCCGACCAGAATCCCTGTCCCAACTGCCGTTCCGCGATCACCTATCCCACGGGAACTTCGTGGATGTGTGGCGAATGTGGCCATGAATGGAACCCAGAGGAGGTGGCCGCGGAGAATGCACCTGCTGTGATCAAGGATGCGAACGGCAATGTGCTGCAGGACGGCGATGATGTGGTGGTGATCAAGGACCTGCCTGTGAAGGGAGCCCCCAAGCCGGTGAAGGCAGGTACCAAGGTGAAGAACATCCGCCTTGCCGATGGACCGGCGGGTCACAACATAGACTGCAAGATCGAAGGATTCGGAGCGATGGCACTCAAGAGCGAGTTCGTGCGGAAGGCATGATCAACCGATCCACACGACCGCATTCTCGTCGATCCGCACTTTGCGCTGTTTGTACAAGGCGCCAAGAGCTTGTTTGAAGGCTTTCTTGCTGATCCCGAATTCCGCGTAGATCTCTTCAGCCGAACTTTTGTCCGTAAGGGGCAGGATCCCTTTACGTGACCTGATCCGCTTGGTGAGCAATGCCACATTCGGATCGATGGATGATCTGTAACCAATGGGCCGGAGTGTGATATCCAGTTTGTTGTCCTCGCGAATGGTCTTCACCCAACCCTGGAGCTTATCACCGATCGAGATCTGCCTGAAGATCTCATTGGCATGCACCAATCCGCGATGCCGATGGTCCACAATGACCGATAGACCGAGGTCGCTGCGATCGATGACCAGCAGGCCGACCATATCCCGCTCCTTTACTTTGATCACCGAATTGTCCAGGAAGTCCAGCACTCTGGAACTCCCGAAAACGCGTCCATTTTCCTCCGCGACGCGTACCACATACCGTCGCCCTTCGAACATCTCACGTTGTTGTTCTCGGTGGGGTACCAGCAGGGGAGGTTCCACGCCCCAGACCAGATGGGCCCCCTTATGATCGACAAAGTCCACCTGCAACAGAGCGAATTCGCCTACCTGCGCCCTGGGGGCCTTCGTGGTGGCGATCAGGCCCCCTTTGTCATCATGATGGACGAATACCTCCACCGTACCCTCCAAGATCGCCTCTTTCGGAGCTTCGCTATTTGGCAGCAGCACCTCCAGATCATCATCATCACCGAGGATCAAACCCTCCGGAGAATGGCGTAGAACGAGGAGTTTTTGAACACGTCCGATCCGTATCACACAGCAAAGGTAGTCGCGGTGTATGGCTTACCCCATCCGGCCATCCTACATGGACACCGCCATGATCAAAGGCCATAACACGTGCCTATCGGCTCGACATATCATGGTTGTGTAGGCACTTGCTGCCAATCATAGGGGGAGGTATTGCCAATGTTGGGATCATGCATCACATCATCGGTACCGTAGTACTCGCCATGCTGGTTCATCCAATACTGCTGATGCCCATGCTCGATCTTGATCGCTTCGCCGGTGTGTGGATCGATGGCGTTCTGTTCGCCACGGATGGTATTGATGAACGCGTCCTGACCGCGATCGCTGGCATCGCGCTGTGTTCGGTATGTGCCCATGATCGCTTCGTTGATGGCGTTCGTGTTCTCACGGTAGGCACGTTGTTGAGCATCGAAGGCCGCCTGGTTCTGCTGCATGCGTGCGTTATGTGACGACCAGCTTTGCTGGGCCTTTTGTTGTTCCTGCTGGTTGTATGCGGCGAAGTAGGCGGGGTTGTAGCGCACACTGGCCAAGGTATTCATGGCGGAGGCTCTTTCCTTATCGTATGCGGATGTGTTGGTCTCCATCACGGTGACATAGTAACCCCAATTCACCATGTCCGGACTTTCCATGGCATTCCAATGGATCACGGCGAGATACCGGCGATCGCCTTTTTTCCAATCGGTCGCCAATGCCCGGCTCGTCTTCCGCACCTGTCCGAATGATACGAGTCCGTCCATTCCCTGTTGATCGGCCCGGGCAATGGCAGGCGCATCGGCACTACCCAGCAATGAGATACCATCCTTTCTCAACAAAGGCTCAAGATCCTGCCTCAGCACCTCTTCAGGGCCGATGGGCTGGCGCATCTTACCACCGGCCTGCTGGTAATAGTAGCCCATTTCGCCCATGGCATACATGAAACCCTGGTATCCATAGTTCTTCACTACCAGATCATTCCCCGTGGCACCCCAGTTGCCAGAGCGTGCATCATATTCGTATTTCCAATGGGCCGGCATGTCCAATTGCGCCATAGGCATGTTGTACTGCGGGCTGTGGATGGTGTGGGTAAGGGTGCCACCTTGTTGTGGGGCCTGTTCTGATCCCATAACGGCTGGATCTTCACCAGGTATTGGCGCGTTCCCTGAGATATGCGATACGCGCTCCGCCAGGTCGCTGTGATCCTTTGTTCCGGTCATCGCATCAGCATCCGAAGCCGGGCCGGATCTGCCGCAGGCGGTAAAAAGGAGGATCGCTGCAAAGGGAAGAATGGCTCTAAATTCCATCGCTCTGTTACTTATCTGAACATCGTATACGGTAGTGAAATGTGAACGAACCGTTGAGAAAAGATCGCTCCCCACTCGCGCCATCGCAACAACTGGCCATCCAAGGGAAGGTAAAGTGACGATCAGACTCGCGCCAGTCTACCACCAAACCATGCCATGGGCAGGTATGCCACGATCAGGTCCAGCGCTACGAACCAGGCGGGTGCCGGGATCATGAAAGCCGCAGCTATTCCACCCAGCAAATGGAGTCCGCCCACCATGAGTGCGAAGGTCATCTTGCGGGTAGCAGCGATCAAAGCGGCAAGCCAGCCACCGATCAGGGATGGGAGGGCATGGGCGATGAATGGTGAGAGGAAATGTTTGGCATGTAGAAGTCCATAGGTGGTGGGGTCGTTCGGATCGAAGCCTGGAGGAGATCCCAAGATCGCCATCATCACACTGAGCAAAAGGCCATTCAACAGAAGGCATACTGTGATCACAGCGATCACTGAGAGGATATTTCGCAGCACGGGGTCCATATGCAGGAGCATTGGCGCCAAGGTGGACGGCGACCGGTAGGGAACGACCCTGTCGCAAGGGCCGTCACAGCCAATGGGAATGTGGAACGCGGGATCTTGTTGATCCTACATGGCGGTGCATCGATCGGAAAATATACTTTGGCACCATGGACCAACCCGGGGCGGAGCTTTACATCCTTTCCAGATTGCGCCATGGCCTGCCCAAGGCAAGGACCTATCACAATTTCAGCCACACGCTCGATGTCTATCGTTCGGCAGTGGCTTTGGGCATGCAGAATGGGATCGGAGAAGTGGACATGGATCTGTTGCGCACGGCAGCGCTCTACCACGATTCGGGTTTTCTTGTGCAGGACCATGATCACGAAGAGGCGGGATGCCTGCTGGCCCGTGAAGCGTTGCCTCGTTACGGGTACACTCCTGAACTTGTGGATCGCGTATGCGCTCTGATCATGGCCACCAAGATCCCGCAACAGCCGAAGGATCTCCTGGCCGAGATCCTCTGCGATGCCGATCTTGATTACCTTGGACGATCGGATTTCTTCCGCATCGGCACAACCTTGTTTTGGGAATTCCGGCATTACGGTATAGTGAAGGACGAACGCGATTGGAATGAACTGCAGGTGCGTTTCTTAAGCGCTCATGTCTATTTCACGCATACCAGCAAAACAGAACGGGAGCCAGTGAAACAACGGCACCTGGGTTTGATCAAGGAATGGCTCGCAAGCAATACTCAATAGCATGAACGAATGGCCAAAGTTGAATTGAAGACCAAGGTCAATGAGGCAAGTGTGGATGCTTTCATCGCCGAGCGACCGGAAGCCGTGGCCGCTGATCTTCGAACGATATTGGAACTGATGCGGAAAGCCACTGGTGAAGCACCCAGGATGTGGGGTGGCAGCATCGTTGGCTTCGGAACGTATCACTACAAGAGCGCCAGCGGCCGCGAAGGCGAGTGGTTCATCACGGGTTTCAGTCCGCGCAAGGCCAACCTCTCATTGTACATCCTTTCGGGTCTCGATGAAGCAGGACCCTTGCTGGCGAAACTTGGGAAGCATACCACAGGCAAGGGCTGCCTTTATATCAAGCGCCTTAGTGATGTGGATGTGAATGTGCTGGAAGAACTGATCATCAATGGGGTGAAGGGGCTGGAGAAGATGCGGGTGAGATGATCCTTGAAACGGCTGCGAATTGCCTAGGGAGAGGGGGAGTTGATCGGGGGGCGCTCACTCTTTGGATCGATCTGTGAGCAGTCATGGCCCAGAACCAACCGCTATCACAACCGATCCTTCCCATCCAGCATATTACCCAAGCCGCCAAGGATACTTCCTTCCCCGCGCCGCTTTCCACCTTCACTAGGCGCTGAGGAAACGATATTATCCGCCAGGCGGCTGAACGGCAAACTCTGGATCCACACATGGCCCGGCCCACGCAACGTGGCGAAGAACACACCTTCACCGCCGAACAATGTGTTCTTGATCCCACCCACGAACTCGATATCGTAATCGATCCCCGCGCTCATGCCCATCAGGCAGCCCGTATCGATCCGCAGCTTCTCGCCGGGTGCGAGGTCGCGTTCGATCAACATGCCGCCGGCATGCGCGTACACCATGCCATCGCCCTCGAGCTTCTGCATGATGAAACCTTCGCCGCCGAACAGCCCCGCGCCGATCCGTTTGCGGAAGGCGATCCCGATCGTAACACCCTTCGCCGCGCAGAGGAAGGAATTCTTCTGGCAGATCAACTTCCCGCCGAATTTCCTCAGATCAAGCGCAAGGATCTTACCCGGGAAACTCGCCGCGAACCACACCGTTTGCCTTCCGGTGGAAACATTGGTATAGGCCGTCATGAACAGGTTCTCTCCCGTAAGTACACGCTTGCCCGCGCTGAAGACCTTGCCCAAGAACCCTTGTTCCGCACCGGCCCCATCCCCGAAGATCGTCGCCATCTTGATCCCTTCGTCCATCATCATCAGCGAGCCGGGCTCGGCCACCACGGTCTCTTGCGGGTCAAGCGTGATCTCCACGCATTGCATGTCATCACCCATGATGCGGTGATCGATCTCATGCGCGGTGCGTTCCAAGGTGTTCATGGGGCCGTCTGGATTTGGTCATGCAAAAATGATCATCCTACCGTTCAAAAAATGGCACTCTGTTCCGATCGGCATAATAGCACTTCGGAAGGCCTTCCGATCGGATGAACGGCTAATTTGGCCGGCCATGGAAGGCTCGCAGCCCACCGAACGTAACGCCAGCACCGCCCGGCGGCGTGGCCCCAAAATGTGGTACCGGTACGTGCTGGAACTGCTGGTGATCATTGTTGGCATCATGGTAAGCTTCCTGCTCAACGAATGGCGGCAAAGCATCCGCGATCGCGATAAGGAACAGCGGCTTCTGCACGACCTGCATGCCGATCTTCGGCAGGATTCGATCGCCATACAAGATGAACTCGCCGATCTTGAGCGGATCATGCACTCTTCGCAGCGGCTCCACGCGCATCCCGTTCGTAATGTACCGTTGGATTCGGTCGTCGCCGTGCTCGGTCCGGTCCTTTCCTATTCCATCATCCCCTTCCACCAGGTCACTTACCGTGAAATGCTCGCCACCGGCGATGCGGAGCTGCTGCGCGACGATCAACTGCTGCGCGATATCATGGAGCTTTATGAACGCCACTACTTCATGATCCGCGAACTGGGTGAGATCGACGAGCGCATCGTACTCGATCGCATGTTCCCCGTCTCCAACCGCACGGTCCTCTTCGAACAACCGGACACCGCATCGATGAACACCCTCATGCGCGATGTGGAATGGCGAAACCTGCTCAACCTATCCATGTTCTTCAAATCCAGGATAATCGAAGATCTGAAGGAGCAACTGGATCGGATCGATCGGATCATGCGGCGCATCGAAAAAGAGATGGAGGAGTGACGAAGGGCCACGCGTGTGGCCAGTTGGGATGCCGGTGTAGTTCAAGGCCACTCAGGAGCGGATCTTTCTGCCGAAGGGAGGTTGAAGGCAGCGGTGGAGTGGTCGGTTGGGGTATTGAACTAAGGGGTTTTCGAATAGCTCAACTTTCCCTCCACCAGCCGCGCCGCCTTCGTGTAAGGATGCTCTTGTGCTTTCTCGGCACCCATGATGTGCATCACCGTCCAGCCTTCGCTCTTGAGCTGGTCTGACATCAGGCTGCGGTGGCAACGCCACCACACGGCTTCACTGCACATGTAGGCCACGCGATGCTCTTTCGCCCACACCTTCAATTTGTCCATGGCCTGCTGGAATTCCGGGGTCGCCATATGATCGGAATATCCACGGAACTGTGCCATGCGCCATGCGGTGTTGGGTGATCCGGGCGCGGGTGTACGGCGGCCACCGAGCATCTCCATGTGTTCGTAGTCGATGCCTTGTTCGGCGAGTGCGGGGGCCATATTGTCCTTGTTGAATTGCGTGTAGCGGCGCGAGCCCGGATACCTGCGCACATCCACGAGCATCTCGATGCGAAAGGATCGCAGCATTTCAAGGAAGGCTTCCAGTTCCAGGATGGAATGGCCGATGGTCCAGATCTCAGGCATTGCTTGAAGTTACGTCCATAGTGGCCACGCCCTAATTTCATACCTTCAACCAAGCTGCCTCCCATGCCGCACGATCCTCATTTTCAAGAGCGCATCGCCAGCGTACTTGCTATTGAAGTTATTTCCGCCGAACCAGAGAAAATGTTCGGCGGAGTCGCCTTCATGGTGAATGGCCATATGAGTGTGGGCATCACCAATAAGAATGAGTTCATGGTACGGGTGGATACCACTCGCCAGGAGGAGCTTTGCGGTATGCCAGGCGCACGTTCCATGGATATGACCGGCAAGCGGATGAAGGGTTTCATTCTCGTGGATCCGAACACCGTAGCGGACAAAGAGGCGCTGCGCGAGTGGGTCAGCATCTCCCTGGAACATGTACTCCGGCTAAAACCCAAATAGATCGGAACTTGCCCCATGTGTGGGGCCAATGCCTAAGGGTGGCATTTCCAATGTTCAGTTCTCAGCCTGCACAATGAACCACAGATTCCCGTGCCGGTCCTCGAAGCTCGAAGTATATCCGTATTCCTTTTTCGTGGGCGGTTCCAGTTCTGTCGCTTCCTTTTGAAGAGCACGGGCATGCACGGCATCCACATTGTCCACGTACAGATACATGGCCGCCGATTTCTTCGGCCATTGGTTGGTGGCCTCCGCGAACATGATCACCGCATCATGCACACGCATTTCCCCATGCATCACCTGGCCATCATCGGTCTCCGCTATGAATTGGTCCGTGGCGGAAAGGACATCCTTGGCGAATTGGAGGAATGCCCAGGCATCGCGTACGATGAGGTAAGGCATTACCGGGAGGTGTTGGGCCGGCAGTCGCATGTTCTGAAGGCGGGTTGTAGTGTGTTCCGGAGCTAACGAGTTGGAATATAATCGCACTCGGATCGGACAAGTACCTTCGCCGCGCGAATGTCTGTGGCCACTATTGAGATCCTGAGGGCGGAGTACCTTACCCCGGACGTCATTCGATTTACGACGACCAGGCCAGCCGGGCTGGCCTTTGAACCTGGCCAGGGATGCATGCTGGCCGTGGATGATGATGTGTGGCGCACCATGTGGAGGCCCTTCACCTTCACCAGCCTGCCAGGTGCACGCAAGTTGGAATTCATCATCAAGATCTATCCGCGTGGTGGCGTGACCCAGCGCATGCGCCTTTTACGGAAGGGAGACCGGCTTTTGTTGAAGGAAGTCTTTGGCACCATCACCTACAAAGGTCCCGGGGTGTTCTTCGCGGCCGGGGCGGGCATAACCCCTTTCATCGCGATCTTCCGGGATCTGTATAAGCGCAAGTCGTTGGCAGGGAATACGCTCATCTATACCAACAAGACCGCACATGATGTGATACTGGATGGGGAGCTGGCGCGGATGCTTGGCAAACAGTACCTGAACATCTTCACCAGGCAGAATGTGGTGGGTTTCCGGGAACGGCGGATCGATAAGGATCTGCTGATCGCCCTGGTACAGGATTTCGATCAGTATTTCTACATCTGTGGTCCTGAGCGTTTCGTACAGGATCTCAATGGCATGCTTGGCGAGCTGGGTGCCCGCTCGGAATGGCTTGTTTTCGAGAGCTGAAGCCGCTATAGTGGCTTTCGGCGGAAGGAGGCCATGCGCCCAGTACCTACATTAGCGGCCCGAAAAGTCACTCCATTCCACAATGAGCGTACTCGTAAACAAGAAGAGCAAAGTATTGGTACAGGGTTTTACTGGCAGTGAAGGCACTTTCCATGCCTCCCAGATGATCGAGTACGGTACCAATGTGGTTGGAGGCGTTACGCCAGGAAAGGGTGGTCAAGAACACCTGGACCGGCCGGTTTTCGAAACCGTCAGTGATGCTGTGAAGGCCACAGGCGCAGATGTGAGCATCATCTTCGTGCCGCCGGCGTTCGCTGCGGATGCGATCATGGAAGCGGCCGAGGCCGGGATCCGCGTGGTGGTCTGCATCACCGAAGGAATTCCCGTGAAGGATATGGTGACAGCCCGGGAATATCTACGCGGAAAGAACTGTACGCTGGTAGGCCCCAATTGCCCAGGTGTGATCACCGCCGAGGAATGCAAGGTGGGGATCATGCCGGGTTTCGTATTCAAGAAAGGCAAGGTGGGCATCGTAAGCAAAAGTGGCACACTCACCTATGAGGCGGCGGACCAGGTGGTGAAGGCGGGCATGGGGATAACCACTGCCATCGGAATAGGCGGCGATCCCATCATCGGCACTACGACCTTGGAGGCTATTCAACTATTCGCCAATGATACCGAGACCGAGGCCATCGTGATGATCGGTGAGATCGGTGGTGATCTGGAGATCCGTGCCGCACACTGGATCAGGGAGCATTGCGACAAGCCCGTGGTGGGCTTCATAGCCGGCGAGACCGCGCCGAAAGGCCGTACCATGGGTCATGCCGGAGCCATCGTGAGCGGTGCTGATGAAAGCGCTGCGGCGAAAAAGGCCGTGATGCGCGAATGCGGCATCCATGTGGTGGATAGCCCGGCCCAGATCGGTGCGAAGGTGAAGGAGGTGATGGGGCAGTTGGTGAAGTAGTTGGCCGAGGATGCCCGCTCGTTCCGGATCGTAGAGTTCAGGAACTTTTTCCTGGTTCGATCTGGGAGTAGAGAAATGGTAGCAGGTTTCTAGAAAGCTTGATCACCGGATGCATGGCCCGGATAGTTGAAATGAAGAAAGGACCGCTCCATGCGGAACGGTCCCTTCTATCCCCATAGTCTAATCCCTATTACTGAATGATCGCTTTATTGCTATAGATCTTCTCCCCGACGGTAAGGGTCACCAGGTACATGCCAGAGGCCAGCCGTTCATCGAATCGTAACGAACCTGCCTCGAGATCGGCGCTTCGTAAAAGTTTGCTGGCAACCCTCTTTCCATACATATCATATACGTCCAAGATCGCACGGTCTTCGAGTGTAGGCACGGAGAATGAGATGAAGAACCCATCCCCTGATGATGGGTTAGGCCAAAGAGCGAACGTAGGCTGTTCTTCGCCGATCGAAATACTGTAAAAAGTATTCCCAACTAAGCCAGCACCCTGGCCCATATCGGTACCGATGTTCAGTGTGCAGAC
>JAEZCB010000227.1 GCA_023412755.1 Bacteroidota bacterium | reverse complement strand
GATCGAACCTGGCGATCAGCGAAAAGAAGCGGCCACCACGCGTGAGATCTTCCGCATACTCAACGAACAGGACCGTACGATCTTCCTGGCGATCGATGAGTTCCAGCAGATCGCCACTTTCGAGGATACGCGGATGGACGCCTTGCTCCGCACCGAGCTTCAGGGCAGCAATAAGGTGCGCTGCATCTTCTCCGGCAGCCAGCGCCACATGCTGATGGTCCTCTTCAACGATGCGAAGAAGCCCTTTTATGGCAGCGCCGATCAACTGGAACTGAAGCGGATCGATCGGGAAAAGTACGCGAAGTTCGCGCAGGCGGTCTTCAAGCGGCACAAACGTCAATTGAAGCTGGAGGACGCCTTGTTCTGCTATGATCTATGTCACGGACATACCTATTACGTGCAGGTGCTGTACAATCGACTTTTCGCAAAGTCCGGCTTGCTCGATCGAAATGTGATCGTACAGATCATGCTCGGCATCGTACGCGAGCAGGATGCGATCATGGCCACGTTGCGCAGCGCCCTCACGAAGAACCAATGGGACCTTTTCGCAGCGATCAGCAGGGAAGGGGAGGTGGACACGCCAACAGGTTCAGCCTTCATGAAGAAGTACGATCTGCCTTCATCGGCCGCCATGGTGTCCGCGCTACAGGCGTTGATCGATCGGGAACTTGTCTACATCCGCGATCACAGTGTGGGTACCGGCAAGCCGATCTACGTGCCGTACAACCCGTTCCTGGCGGCGTGGTTCAAGTACCGGTGAACGCCTGTGATGAGGCTGTACCAAAATGATGATCACTCGGAGCATTATTCGAATGGACCCCTTCTAGAAAGGATAGCCGATCGCGATATTGAGCAACGGGCGCTTCTCGAAATCCACTTGCTCGGTCTGTTCATCGAAGATCCAGCGTTGTCCGCGCGGCACATCCGGGCGGCGGATCGGGAAGGCTAGATCCAGGCGGATCACCAGGAATTCCGGATCTATGCGGATGCCGGCTCCCGCGCCTATGGCGACCTCCTGCAAGGCATCATCGGTATCGAATTTTCCGCCTGGCCTTTGCGGATCTTCCTCCAGGAGCCATACGTTACCCGCATCCGCGAAAACAGCCCCCTTCACCATGCCCGCGATGGTGAACCTGTATTCCACGTTGGCCTCCAGCCGAAGGTCGCCGACCTGGTCTATGAGGATGTTGCTGGCTCGATCAGACACATAGCTTCCTGGGCCGACATTGCGCGCACGGAACGCCCGGATGCTCATAGGCCCGCCGGCGAAGTATTGCTTCACGAAGGGCACTACTTCACTGTTGCCATACGCGAATGCCGACCAGAAAAGCAGCCGTGACACGATCTGATCGCCATTGATGCCGATGGGCATGTAGAACCGGAATTCCGGACGGAACCGGAAGAATTGCGAATACCGCTCGCCGAAAAGTGTGTAGCCAGTCTCCGGTGGTTCCTGGAACAGCCGGGTGATGCCATACGGTATGTTCCCACCCTCATCAAAGCCCAATACCGCTGTATAATATGGCTTGTTCACGCTGCGGGGCTCGCGGCTGGAGTAGGTGAAAGTATAACCGACACCCAGAATGAATTGCTCTTCGAAGCTGCGTTTGATCAGCAGATTCTCATTCAGGAAGGCATCGAACTCCGGCGATGTGTAATTGAGGCTGTTGTAGCTCACCTCGGGCACCTGCACTTCATGCCAGATCTTGTAGTTCTGCCGCCAGATGTAATTGTAGCTGAGGTTGGCCGATGATATGCCATACAAACCGATCCTGCGGAAGATGGTATAGCCCAGATCGATGCGTGTGGTGGGGGAATTGGGCCGTGGCCTTTTCTTTCGGTTGAAGAATACCATGCGTGGGATCTGCAGCGAGATCTTCGATCCTACTTCATAGGCATTGGTGCTTCCGCCCTGGCCTCCAAGCTGTGTTTCGAACCGGCCGTTCAGGTTCACATTCAGGATCTCGCCACCACGCAACAGTCCACGATCCTGGAAACCCAAACGCACGCCAGGCCCAGCGAAATTGTTGCTCTTGCTCACCGCGTTCAATTCGCTGGAAAAGGAGAATCGTTTCTGGGGGGAAAGGATCACATCCGCCTGCAGGTAGCCCGGGCGGCCATTCTCATCGGAATACAGGATCTGCGTGGTCTTGAACACCCCGTAGCTGGCCAGATAGCTCTGCGTCCAATCGGTGCGGCGCATGGAATAGTGGTCGCCCGGACCAAGGAAGACGCCACGTACGATCGGGTTCGGACGGAATACATTCAAGTAATTGATGTAATAGAGGCTGTCATGCATGATGGTGTCGGACGGCGGAAGGATATCATCGCGGTCGCCATGCACATACACATTACCCAATTTGTATCTCAGCAACGCTTGAGGAAGCGTCTCTGACTTGATGTGCAGATGCAGGTCCACTTCATGATCGCCAACGGTACTATCGGCAGCGAAAATGAGATCCCCATCACGGAAACGGTAGTAACCCTTGTTGCGCAGATGATCCGATAACCTTACACGTTCATCCACGATCTTCGCCAGGTCATAAGGCATGCCCGGCTCCAGGAGCGATCGGTCTTTTTGTCCGGCGATGAAGTGTCCGAGTGAATCGCTGGCATGGGTGTGGTGGTAATTGATGTTCCTGAGCACATGCGGCCGGCCTGGGTCCACAGTGAATGTGATGCTCGCGGTCTTATCATCCCTTTCAATGGTGGATCTGCATGTCGCACTGAAGTAGCCCCGGTTCTGCATGCGGTTCTCCATCGCCGCCACGATATCGTCCACAGGTACTTCCTCAAGATATACCGGCGCTGAACCCAGCCTGTACTTCAGGAAGAATTTCAAACCCTTTTGCTTTTCGGGCTCCTTGATCATGTTGTGCAGGGCCACGGTCGGGCGCATGCCAAGTATCTTGTTGTTCGGCTGGGGTGTGACCACGCCTTCCAGTTCGGCCTTCGCCGCCTTAGACTCGAATTCTGGCTCTTCAGTGAACTCCACTTCGAAGTCGCTGAAGAGCGGCCGTTCCGGCGTGGCATATTTGAGTCCGGTGCAGCCTGTGCCGAGCAGTAGGATAAG
Source organism: Bacteroidota bacterium (assembly GCA_023412755.1). Classification (GTDB taxonomy): domain Bacteria; phylum Bacteroidota; class Bacteroidia; order Flavobacteriales_F; family PHOS-HE28; genus PHOS-HE28. The sequence goes on along the minus strand of JAEZCB010000227.1, from coordinate 14,837 downwards.
CAGTGGAATGAATGTTCTTCCCGATATCATCGATCTATATGTGCCACCTATTCTTCTTTTTCATTGCCTCCCTGTGCTCCTTCATTCAACTCCTCCTGTAGTCCATCCTGCTCGTCCTCATCCGGCTTCACCGGCGGAAGGATCGGGCCATCCTCGTTCCGTTCCAAGATCCTTTCGCGGCGTTGCTGCCGGGCTTTCGCATTCTCTTCGAATTCCTTGGTATAGAGGATCGCGATGCCGCTGCGTGTGATCTCACCATCATACAGATCGAAGGTGTTCTCGTGGAACCCGCGTAATCTGTAGCGGCCATCGGAAGTGAGGTCGTACATGATGGCGTACTGCGCGCGCCGGGTATTGCTCACATTGCTCACGTCCGCATCATCCTCATCCACACCGATCGATCCCCCGACTTCGAAAGTAAGCCGGTCGTTAAGCAGTCTTTTGCTTACCTGATAATCCACCGATGTACGCTGGTAGGCCTCATCGCCACGCGCCTGATCGTACGTGTTCACGCCTAACGAGATGTCCACACCCTTCACGTACTTGCCTGTGAGTTTGTTCAATTGATCGCTGAGGATATTGTTCACCGAATTCCGTGCGGCGGTACCGGCAAGCGATCGGCCACCACCCGGTGCGGAACCGGGATCTTCCATGATGAAGCTGTTGAGCACGAGAAGTGCGAAGACCTGCTTGTTGAGTTCCTCTTCAAAGGCGGGTTGCGAAAGTTGGTCAAGGCGGTTGTCCACCTGTGGATAGCTGTTGCGCATCATCCTGGGCAGATCCAGGCCGAATTCGATCTCGGGCTTATCGATGCTTCCGTCCACACCGATCAATACCTCGAAGGGCAGACGTTGCTGCAGGCGATTCCTCTCCGCTTCACTCATGCCCAGGGTGGCATTCGCCACCAGCGCATAGGGAGAGGTCCTGCTCACATAGCGCGCCTGCACATCGATCCGTGCTTTTGTAGGATCGCCATTCCAAACAACGGTACCTCCCTTCACCAGTTCGAATTCCTTCTTCACAAGTCCATAGAAATTCAAAGTGTAACCACCACCTTGGATGGTGAGCGGGCCGGCGAGATACATTTCGCGATCCATGCCATAGCGGAAGTTCAGATCCGCTTCGGCACTTACGGTGGCGGCATCGCCCGTGGCGGGATCGAGTACGATGGCGAAAGTGGCATCTGGATCGATGCGGATCTCAAGGTCCAATGCGATCCCGGGTAGTTGCTTCTCCAGGGAATCCTTCATGATCTCACTATCCGATCTCACGGTAAGGGTGTCCAGGCTCTCGAGATCGTTGGTGAACACAACGATGCCTTGGTGGCTGATCATCTCCACATCGCTGCCCGGGAGCACGATGCTCAGATAGGTTCCTTCCAGTATGGATACGAGGCCCTCCACCAGCGGATCCTTGCTGTTGCCGGTGATGTGGAGGTCTAGTGCGGTGTACAGATCGCCATAGAAGCTTTCATTATCCTCCTCCGTGCTATTCACGAACTTGAAGCGATCGGTGCGCAGCCGCAGATCGAAGGCAGGCCCATTCTCGGCGTTCTGATCGACAAGGCCATCCAGTTGGAAACGGTTCCCCGCACTATCCACCAGCGCGAACTGCCGGAAATGGATGCCTTCATTGTCAAAAGTGATCCGCTCATCCGGCAGGCGATAGGTGACCCCTGTCATTTCAACGCCCACGCCGGTATTCTTGAAGGTGAGTTGGCCATTGAGATCGGTATCATCGCCGTGTATGTTCACGCTGATATCACCTTTCAAACCACCCTCCAGCGCATACAGGTACTCGCTCACAAAAGGCTCAAGGAACGAAAGGTCCTGGAAGGCGAGATCGCCTTCGGCTTGGATCAAGGGTCTTTCACCGGAAAGATCCGCGAACGCTTTCATATTGAATTCGTTCTGTTGGTGCTCCAGCCTGGCTGTGGCGTTGTACTGGTCAGCACGGGTCTCTTCCGCATCCAGCGAAAGCTTTCCAATGTCGGTGCCCATCGCCTTCAGATCGGTGATCACCAGATCGGCGGCAAGGAGGGCGTTCTCGCCACGGGGGATCGCGATCTCGCCATCGATCCGGCCGGCCGCAACGGGAACGGAGTCTTCCGTGGAAATGAGGTCCGTGAGGGTGGTGAGCATGAAGTTCTCGAGCTCGATCACCAGATGGTCAGGCGGTGTTCTTAGTGCCAGCCGTTGCTGGCCTGAGGTCATGATGAAGTTATCTGCCGTGGGACCATCGTCGGGGAAGCGGATCACGTTATCGGTATGGATCGTCCAATCGCGGCTATTGAGTACCAGGTCCTCATTGATCCTGAGTTCGCGCACATCATCGATGGTGCGCAGCACCGTGCCGATCCGGTACCGGTCGTTCTCGATGTCTCGCATGCGCAGCAGGGTGCTGAGTGCACCATCATTTGTCGATGCTTCGATGCTCAGCCGTTCGATCCGTAAGGAATCGCGATCGATCTCCTCCACATTGATGATCCCGTTGATGGAGTTGTCACTCGCCGTAAGATCCACTGTGAGATCGGTGACCTGGATGTTCTGGTACACCAGTTTTGGCAGGTACATGTCCACTTGGAAGCTGTCCTGATCACTATCGTAAGTGGCTCTCAAATGATCGAGTTGGATCACATTCAGGTCCGGCAGCACGATCTCTGTAAGCCATTCCGTGCGCGGCAGGTCCACGGAGAGTTCCATGCGTTTGTTGGGCTTCGCTATGAAGCTGGTATCATCTTCAACAATGGCCATGAGATGGTCCGTTGTGAAGGACATCAGACTATCCGGGTGGATGTTGGTGTGATACATCAGATCCAGCGCATCACTGTCCAGGTCGAAAGCGGTGGAGTCCGCACTAATGAAACCCTGTGCGAGAAATTCTTCGAAGATGAGATCACGTTCATCATTGAAGAGCGTGACCCCGTCCCCATCCAGCCGGAATCGCCCCATGCCGTCGGTGCTGAATGCAGCGGTCCCACGCCAATCACCGGATACCCCAATGGGATGGTCCGCCACCCCCAGATCCTGCAAATGCAGGTGATCCACAAGCAAAGCGAAGTCCATGCGCAGGGTATCGTTCTGGTCCGGCCATGCCGCACGTGCCCTCAGATCCAATGTGATGGCCTCATTCCCCACAGTTGCGGAGAGATCCACCGAATCACCTTTCACATCACCCTTCACCAAGAGCGAACTCATATCGATCCCGTTGTAGACCAGTTCCTGTGGATCGAGTAAGAAGGTCCCTTCACGTGATGGGGTGTTCAACCGGCTGCCCTTCGCACGCAGGTCCAGACTCACAATGCCAATGGTGGTATCACCGGTGAATCGCTGCACGGCCAGATCCTTCACATCAACGGTGAGATCGATGGCATCCGGGAGTTTTTTCGTGGTCCCGGTGGCGGAGCCTTTCAGATCGATCCGCCCTGCATCACTGTCCATCGCAAGATCGGCGCGTAGGTCACCGTTGCTGCCGCTTGCTGTACCCTGCATGGTGAGGCGCTGGGGAATGTCCGTGCCTGGTGGTAGGGTGCCACGGAGGATCTCGCGCATGCCACCGCCCATGACCAACCGGTCCAGATCCATGCGGAAGGTGGTGTTGGGCCATTGCTTCGCACCTTGTACCGATGCGAAGAGATGCAATTGTGTTCCTTTGTCCCCATCCAGATCAACGCGTATCGTGTCCAGATCGCCCACGGTGCCGTTCACGACAAGATCAAGGTCCCATGCCTCATCCACGATGAATTCCTGTGGAGGCTTCGCTTCGAGTTGTGCAAGCAGCGGGGCGAGGCGTGCGAGTTGGATGTCCGCGCTCGCGATCAAATGGATGGGTATACCTTCCGGATCGCGATAGGCGCTTGACAAATTCTCTGGATCGGCGGAAAGCTGGAAGACGAGATCATTCTCGCCAAGTGATACCATACCATCATACAACCTGATCTTCGAAGGGCGGGCATCCACACCAAGGGCAATTGAAGCATTGGGCTGATGCTCCGTGGTGCGGGTACTGAATCTTTCCAGCATCAAGGCGATGTGATCGTTGCTTAGGTCCACATCATTCAGTTGAAGATCGATGTCCTTCAGAACGATGTGATCGGGGTCGAACATGCCGACAGGATCTGCGATACTGCCAGTGTGCATGGCGATGGACGTATTCTTAATCGAGAATGCATCCATCTTGAAGCGCCAATCGCGGATGTAGTAACGGAAACCATCATCCATACCCAGCCACGGCGGTCCCTCCTGGATCTTTTCAGCAACCGTATCGGCCTTCTGTTCGGGTGTCTCACCACCGGCGGTCAGGGTGCCCAGGTGTAATCCGTCCACGGCGATCCGATCCAGCTCCACCAGTTGTTCCTTCAATTGCATGTTCCTGGTCTCCAGGACCAGTTCAGCCAGATCGACCCACACACTATCCTCTGTGCGCACGTCCTTCATCTTGAGATCGAGGTTGTGCACGCGCAGTTGCTGCAGACGTATGTCATGGCCCGCCATCGGATTCTCAAGTTCCGGATATGTATCAGGGTCCGGCGGATCGGTGCCGGATGCCATCCATAGATGCACTCGTGTGTCCTTCAGTACAATTTCTGCCAGGTACACCTGTTCGGGATCGAGGCTGAAGTCATCGAACTCCACCTCGAATTCGCCCACCACCAGATCCAGACGGGTCTCGGAAGGCTCCAGATCCAGTTTCACCCGCAGATCCTCCAGTGTGAGTCCTTCGATGATCAAGGACCAGGCATCGCTGCTTACTGTATCCACGGGTTGTTCCTGCGCTACGGTGTCCGGTGTGGCGAAGGCATCCGCAAGGAATTGGAAGTTGAAGGTGCTGTCCTGATCCTGTTGAATGTTGGCACGGCCACCCTCCAACTTGAGGCCACTCACCACGATCCGCTGGCGCCACAATGAACTTGGGGACAAGTTGGCCTTCAATGCACCTGCATATACCAACGTATCGCCATTCCGGTCGTTGATGTGGAATCCTTCCAGTGTAAGACCGATCGGAAAGCGCAGATTGAAATGCTCCAACGCCACATAGGTGTCCGTTCTTTCACGCAGGAAGGTGACGGCCTTGTTGCGTATGAGATCTTGGATCGGCGGTACGTAGATCAAAATGGCCACCAGTACCAGCAGAATGATGGGCACCATGATCAGCCACGCCAAGACCTTTCCCGTGACCCGGAGGGCCTTCTTTAGGAACGGTCTTTTATGTGATGATCGATCGGTGGAGGACAATGGCATAGATCAATGACAAAATATGGGCGAACCTTATGCCAACGGAACAGACTCCAGCTGCGTAAGGTTCGCGGCCCAGCTACAACAATGGATCGTGGAGGGTCATACACACAGTTCTCATGAATAGTGGCCCACTTTCGGAAATGTCCGAGCTGTGATCAAGATATGCTGAGCATGGCTTTAGCGATCCCTCCGGGGGAGTTGGCAATGCATGGCGGGGTGGGTCCTGTGTTCTCCGCAAGTACAACGGATGGAATAGGCAAGCTAGACTTAATAGAAGATCTCCGAAAGCCTGCGCTGTGAATATCCGATCTCCCTTCGCGAAGGGGTGAAAGGATATGCTGATCAGAGCGCGTTCCACGACAATTTCGTGATCCGGGGGTTCATCTTATGCATGATCAGGGGTTCATTCATCATTACACTAACGCATGGTCGCTTCAGTTTGGGCATATCAATCCACGATCCTATCCGGGCATGCTGGTACTGTTCAATTGGTCGTACTGGTTTGGAAATCAATTGAATATCTCTTCGCAGCTGAATGATCGGTACAATTCTTTCAATTTGGCCGGAGGAATCATAAGTATGGATCAAATACGAACGTCATGAACTATAAAAGATCGATAGCAGCCGCGGTGACCGCATGTGTGATGGGTATTGGTTCGATACCGGCCACGGCCTCCGGACCTGCGAAGGAGATCCGGATCAACGAAGAGAACTTCGCGATGTTGAGCGAAGTGGAGCAACAACGGGTGCTGGAGATCAAGGATCGTCTGGAAGCGATCCATGCACTTGATCGCGCCAGCCTGACGAAGGAGGAGCGCAAAGAGATGCGCGCGGAGTTGAAGGATTTGAACGAGGAGGTGAAGGCGATCAACGCCGAGCGTCCTGTGATCTACATTTCCGCCACCGCCTTGTTGCTGATCATTCTTCTGATCATCCTGTTGTAAGCGGATATAGGAACAGACCAGTGAAGAAGCGCGGGCATTGAACGTTCCATTAACGTTCGATGCCCGTTCTTCATTCTCCCCGATACGCTGGTTTCCGCTTTTCGAGGAAGGCTTTCACCCCTTCGTTGTAATCATGGCTGCGCCCTGCTTTGCTCTGCAGTTCATTCTCAACCTCCAGTTGGGCGTGCAGATCATTGGACATGGAGCGATCCAGGGCTTCCTTGGTGAGTGCGATCGCTTTCGTAGGCATGGTGGCCAGCCTTGCAGCCAATCCCTGCGCTTCATTCAATAGATCCGCATCCGGAATGGCCTTCCATATCATGCCCATCGCCTCGGCCTCTTTCGCAGAAAGCTTTGGGGCCAGGATCATCTGCCCGAAAGCACGCTGCATACCCACCAAGCGCGGTAGTGTATAGGTACCGCCGCTATCGGGAATAAGACCTATGTTGATGAAGCTTTGGATGAAACTGGCACTCTCTGCGGCCAGAGTAAGATCACACGCATAGGCGATATTGGCACCCGCACCTGCGGCCACACCATTCACCGCGGCGATCACCGGCTTGGGCAGTCCACGTATGCTGCGGATGAGCGGGTTGTATTGGGTGATGATGATCTCTTCGATCTTGGTGCCAGGGGCAATGGCTTCGGCCAGATCTTGTCCCGCACTAAAGGCGCGGCCGGCGCCGGTCAGGAGCACTGCCCGCACCTGTGTATCTTCTTTGACCTTCTCCAGCGCATCGATGGTCTCCAATGCCATCTGCCTGTTGAAGCTGTTGAGTTTATCAGGTCTGTTGAGGGTGATGGTGGCAACACCGCCAGCGATCTCGAAGAGGATCTTTTCGTAGGACATGCCGTAAATATCGGCTGAAGGTGACAAGGATGGTCCAGTTGACAGGAGGATCAGGGGATATGTTGCGACTATGATCCGTGTCCCAGATGCTGCACGACGTCACTTGCCTTTCTCCTCCAGCAGGGCGGCTTGCCTGGCGCGCATCTTCCGGGTATGTTCCTGGTCCCATTCAAAGTTGCCAGAGGCCGAGTTGAAGCGTGATATCCCGAAAGGTTCATTGAACAAGGCCCCATCCACATCCCCAGACTGGTCCAACAGAAGCACGTCCACATGCATGCCGTATCCACCGTTCCAATCCTCTTCGGAAGGACCGGCCATCTGCACTTCTACAACCTTGGGAATGTGGCCTGCGGCGGAGTATGTGATGCGATACGTGCGCACCTCCATCAGGTTCAATTCATAACGGCCATTCGATACGGTGCCTTGTACCATGTGCGCGGGGTCGGCAGCATCGGTGGCCACCACGGTGTACTGCGTAAGTGTGTCCCCTGTTCCTATGTTCTTCACCACTCCGAACACAACGACCAGTGTGTCGGTGCTAGCATATGTGCCGGAGGTGAAGAAGAGCAGGGATAGAAGCAATGATGGCAGGGTGATCTTGTAGAGCATGTTCGTTTGAGTTCAATTGATCACTTGAATGTAACCCTTCTTCTCCTGCACTTCACCATGTCCGTTGGTGAGTGTAAGGCCGAAGTAGTAGGTGCCGGAAATGAGCGGTTCGCGTGTACGGTAATGCCTGCCATCGAAGCCGACCCTGGTCACGTCACCCTCCCATACCATGTCGCCCCAACGATCAAAGAGCTTCATTTCGGCTTTCGCAAAGGGGCCCGGGCCGAGCAACCAATGGTCGTTCACGCCATCGCCATTTGGTGTGAAGACGTTGGGGATCATCAGATCGCAGGGTATGCCCGTAAGTGTGATCTCCGCATACACCGGGCAACCTTGTGGATCCAAGGCACTAACGCCGTAAGTGCCTGGTTCATTCACCACGATCCAGTAGTATATACCGCCGGTGGTCCATTCGATCGCGGAATAGTCCGGGTCGACCTCGATCTTGTATTCGGATCCGATGCAGAAGGTGGTGTCCGGACCGAGATCGGGAATGATCGGCTCCAACACTCCAATGGCCACTTCACCCGCCATGCCGGCACAACCTCCGTTCAAAGGGATGAAATTGTAGACTCCGGCATGTGAGGACATCGCTTCAGCATGATACAATTCCGCACCACTCGCCGGCCCATTGGGTGTGGTCCATTGGGCATCTGTGACATTGTTCCCAGAGAGAGTGATGCTGAATGGAGAACCTATGCAGATGGGGTCTGTCGCCGCCGCCGACACCGCGGAGGGAAGTTCCAGAACTAGCACCGATATGGGAACCGTGTCTCCCGCGCATTCAGCATCGAACTGTGTCACCCACAAATGGACATCATCCATCACAATGCCCAGGTCGATCTCGTTGCCGGACATCACCACAGGTGTCCCACCTGTTTCAAAATAGCTCAATTCTCCCGACCCATTCACAGTGATGATCACCTGATCACCCGCACATGCGGTGAGGGAAATGGGCTCCAGAGGCGGATCGAATTGAAAGACCTCCACATGCACCTCATCCGTTACCGTGCATCCTTGAGGATCCTGCGCTTGTAGCACAACGGTGACCGTGGTGCCAGCCGTGAAATGGCCGCCGGTGGAGCCATCCTGCCAGAGGGCGGATGAGAAGCCTTCCGGCACCGTGAAGGTGATCGGATCTCCAGGACAGACCGCGGTATCGGGCCCCAGGTCCAATGTCATGGGGATCACCACCGCCAGTTCATGCATCAATGTGACAGCGCATGCACCAACGTCGATGAGCACGGAATAGCTTCCTTCATCCCCCAGGCCCACAGGATCAAGGACCAGTTCTGCGCCCTGGAAGGGGCCGTTCGGGGTGGTCCATATGGGTATCACGCCAGTTCCTGCATCTACGGAGAGTGTAACGGAACCACCCAAGCAGGCGATATCCGGTGCGGAGATGCCTTCACCAGCAGGATCTAGAACGAATACATTCAGCATATGTGCGGTGGATGTGCAGCCATTCTCCACCTGTTGCACCCAGAATGTGATGTCTTCTTCCGGTTGCCCCAGATCCAGCGTGTTTCCAGTGCCGACCGGTGTAGTGAGGGCGGCATCCGCGAACCAGGTGATATCCCCGGAACCCGGTACCTGCAGGAGGAGAGGTGTTCCGGTACAGATGGTGGTATCGTTCACCAGCAACGCTTGTGTCCATGGGATGATTTCCACGAGCACATTGGTGGAATCGAGGCACCCATGATCATCCACCGCGACCAGCTGGTATGTGCCCGCCTCATGTGCCACCATTTCAGGACCGATCACCGGTCCGGGCAGCCAGTAGTTCAGGGCCATACCGGGTACGGCCATCAAGGTCAAACTCTCATCAGGGCAGATGGTGAAAGGCCCGGGATCGGTCAATGCCGCTATGGCATTGTTGCCATGGATCTCCACGGAAACGGTGGTGGTGATACCACAGCCGGTAACGCTGCATGAGTAGAGGCCCGGTTCGGATACGGTCTGCTGCATGGAACCGCCGCTAAGCGGAGCAAGCCATTGGAATGTGCTGGTGCTGGTGGTCACCACCTGTATGGTCGCGGTCTCTCCGGGTTCGCAGAGCATGTTATCCGGCAGCACGTTCAGGTATGGAGTGGCATAGTCCGTAAGCAGCATGGGATCGGAGACCACCAGGCAGAAGAGGCTGTCCACCATCTCCAAATGATAAAGACCCGGTTCACTGGTGATGATCGTATCGTTATCCACCGAAATGGGTCCCGAAGGGCCATACCATTGATAGGAGAGCCCTTCCTTATCGCTGAAGATGGTGGCACTGCTGTCGGGGCAGATCACGCCATCTATGGGTATCACGTCCAGCAGTGGTTTAGGGTTCCATTGGATGAGTGCGGACGTCTGCACCTGGGTATGGCAATCATTCTCATCCACATGTTGCGCGAGCACGGAAATGGTGCCATTGGAGGCGGTCCAAACGCTGTCTGAGAAGGACTGGGTGTATGGACCACTCCATGTGATCACATCGCAATTGACACATTCCACAATGGCCACGGTGACCGTATCGCCAGGGCATATGTACGCAGGCGCATCAAGGAGCACCTCCGGGTAGGTTACAGGGTAGGGCACCACGTAGATGCTATCGGTACGGCTGAAGTACAACGTATCGTTGCCACAAGGGGCGTTCGTGAGCATGATATCCAGGGAAACGGCGTACCAACCTTCGTTACCAATGGGCTTGGAACACGCCGTCATGGTGTTCATCAGGCTCCAATTCTGTTGATCGCAACTTCTCAATATGATCACACCATATGGCAGGGAGATGGGGTTTCCGTCCAAGGTCAATTGCACCTGTGCGGAGTATTGGAGCATTTCGTTCGCACATAGGTATACCGTATCCGTACCGAATGTGTCCTGTGGAAAGAATATATCGTATTCCGCCTCCAGCTGGGGAAGCTCACCGGACGGGTGGATCGTTACCAGCAGTTGATTCGTGCTGACACAACCGATGGGTGAGGTGACCGCCACTGTATGGTATCCACTGGCCTGCACCTGTATGGAATCGTTGTTCACCACCTGGCCGCTTCCGCTCCAAGTCACCGAATGTCCGGGTTGCACATCGGTGACCCACAGCCAGGGCAAGGCCGGTTCACATACCTGGATATTGGCTGGTGATATGGCGGCCGTATTCACGATCACATCATCGCTTACCAGCGGTTTGGCCGGCAATGGATGGATGGTCACATACAGTGAATCCGTGCTCTCCCAGCAACCGGCCGCCGATGTTACGGTGACCACATACCACCCGGAAGTATTGATGAGGATCGGACTTGTGGTTTGCCCGGTATTCCAGGCGTACTCCAAATGCGGCGCGGTGTGTTTGTTGCTGGTGTCCGGATCGAAGGCGGTATGCGTACGTACACTCAGGTATGCTTGATGGCATGCCAAAAGCGAATCCGCACCCGCTTCGCCGCTGTTCTGCAGGCGTATGATCACATCACGCTGTGGCCTGTCACAATCCCCCGGTTCCCGCTGGAAGAAGTCGTATGGTTGGCGGCCTTCGGTGAAGCCCTTGGCTATAAATGCGTCCATCAAGGAGTAGCCCTTCAAACCAGCATAAGACCCATAGGCTTCATCGGAACAAAAGATCGCAGGCACGCTGGGTGTTCCAACCCATTGATCCATGGGTGTGGTGGTGAATTGGCCGGGCAGGCTTGGGAAGACCAGTACATGATCGAAGGATCCACAGAAGATGGGCGAACCGCCCGCATCATGCGCAATGCCGCCCGGCACCTTGTTCTTCATTCCGCCGAATTGTTGCGCGTCCTTGAAGATGAATCCATCATACTCGAACCGGGCCACATACAGGTCATGATCTCCGGTGGCCAACCACGTGCCTTCACCGGAAATTGCACTGAAGCCGGTGAACTGGCACTGGAACCTGCCCAGCACGATCACTTCATTCTCCTGCAGTGAAAGCGATCGCGTATTCACCGGATGATCGCTTCCCCATGTGGTTTCCCGGATGAACGTTCCCTGGGCATCCATTTCAATGAGGAAGGAGGAACGTGGTTCCGCGGCGGTGAACATGTCCGGCTGGCCATCCAATACGATCACCGTGCCTTGTATATCACCCACCAGCAGCAGGTTGTCTTCCGGTGTGGTAATGATATCGAAGACCTGGTTGTAATTGCCGCCACCGATGATGCGGAACCATTCCTCATCGCCCGCAGGGGAGAAGCGTACGATGAATATGGCGCTGTACATCGCATTGGTATGCACCTGATCGAAGGTGAGCGTGTCACTGAACTGGCCTGTCACATATACATTACCTCCGCTATCATGCGTAACGGCCATTCCCCTGTCCGCGAATTCCGCCGCGCCATGTTTCACCCAGAGTGCATCACCGCTGCCGGAATATGCGAGCACGAAGATGTCCACGCTGTGCTCCAGGGTCTGGGGGTCTATCATGCTTGTGATAGTGCCAGCTTCAAAGGTGGCCGCACCACGGAATTCCCCGGTCACGGCGATGGAGCCATCCGGTGCCACGGAAACACTGTTCGGCCTGTCTACCAACGGCCCCCCACCTGTACGCGCCCAAAGCACATTTCCGTTCACGGGTTCCATGCGTATGAGCACCACATCGATGGAGCCATTCTGGGAACTGAAAGTGTTGGTGCCGAAGGTGGCGGTGCCCATGTAGGAACCGGTCACCACCAGATCCCCATTTGGTGCAAGGGCGATATCCACACCGCGATCAAGTCCGGATCCTCCGAAGGTGCGTGTCCAGATCAGGGCGCCGGTGGAGGAGAATTTCGCCACCACCATATCCAGACTTCCCTGGCTCACAAGGGTGTGAGAACCGGATACGATGGTGCCACCGAATTCCCCGGTCACATATATGTTGCCCGTGTCATCGATCACCAGGGCATTGAATGCGTCATTGCTCCATGCACCTATGCGATAGGCCCACTGTTGCGCCTGGATCAGGAATGAAAATAACAGAAAAGGAAGGAGGAATAAATGGCGCATAACGGGGTACTGGTTGTGGCAGGGTACCTCCTCTCGCCATTTCCGACATCATCCCCGCAAGGACAAGATACATCAATACGAAGGAACGCTGCTTCCAGTTGAAATTGAATTCGTATGATGAATGCCGAAATGCCTACGGGGAAAAGGCTTTCTCTATTTCAGGACCTGTTCACTATTCCTGGGTGGAAAGGGTCACCTACCATTTCCGTTGCGGGGATGGCATAGTTCCGGCCGGTGCTGAGGATGGCTTTTTCCAGTGAATCCGCCGCTCGGTCCCAATCGAATTTTTCCCGCACGAAACGGAATCCACTTTCTGCGAGCCGGTCACGTTCCTGCCTATCGTTCAGCAGACGCAGAATGTGGTCTGCATACTCTTCCGGAGTATTGCCAATGAGGATGGCCTCCCCGGAAGGGGCACCCACAGCATTGTTCGCCAGCGCCGAGGTGATGCACGGCTTGCGCATGGCCATCGCTTCCAGCAGCTTGTTCTGCAGGCCCGTGCCGATCTGCATGGGTGCCACAAAGATCCTGGCGGATGCGTAGGATACGCGGATATCCTTCACCCAGCCGGTCACCGATATAAGATGATCGGTGCGCGCAAGGTCCTTCACACTGGGGCTGGGATCCACACCAGAGATCAACAAACTCGTATCTGGCTTCTGGCGCCGCACGATGGGTAGCACGCGCTGTACCAGGAAGAGCACGCTGTCTATGTTCGGTGGATAATTCATGTTTCCGGTGAACAGGAGATCATATTTCAATTCCTCCTCCTGCGGACGGAAGTGCTCTGTGTCCACACCATTTGGTATCACCACCATTTTGTGCCGGAGCGGATGATAGATGTAATCCCTGTCCTGTGCGCTGATGATCACCGAATGATCGAACTGGTCGAACATGAGATTCTCGTAGCGGATCAGCCGACGTGTCTCGGTCTTGAGCAATGGCTTCAGGTAGAATGGCGCGTTCTCGGTGCGCCGCTCCATGCCCTTGCTCAGTGTATCCATGTAATCGAGCGTCTTTGGCAGGCCGAAGCGATGGCGCACATATTCCGTGGTTCGCACCAACTGACAGAGCACATGGTCCGGCCGCCATTGCTCCAGCACTTTGTCGATCTTTTCCTGGGCGGCACGGTGGTGGAAGTACGCCACCTGGAATGGCAGCCGGGAAAAAATGGCGGTAAGCAGTTTCAGCAGGATCGACCAGCGCGGGATGTGTACCACTTCGATGTGCGCACAGAACTGGCGCAGATGTTCGATGTGCTCAGGTGCGGTGCGGGTATCGCTCAGGCAGAAAAGGTATACGGTATGCCGCCGCGCGAGCCGCCGCACCAGGTGGTACGCACGCAGCTTGTCGCCTTTTTCAAGCGGATAGGGAACGCGCGATAGGAGGACCAGCAGCTTCATGTCTTCAGCAGGCGCTTGTAGAAGGCCACCAGGTCCTGCACTATACGCTGGTTGGAGTATGTGGTGCGCGTGAGTTTGCGCGCTTCCTGCGCCAGCTTCCCAAGGCGGGAGGGATCCTCGATCAGTGAGATCATATGGCGGATGAACTGGTCCGTATCATGTGCGATCAGGATGTTCTTATTCTCTGTGCAGGAGATGCCTTCCGCACCGATAGGAGTGGAAATGATCGCCTTGCCCATGGCCATGCCCTCGATGATCTTCACACGCATGCCACCTGCGCTGAACAAGGGCACCACCATGACCTGGCGTGCACGCATGTAGGTAAGCGCATTCTTCACCCGCCCTTTTATGCTCACCCCTTCCATGACCTTGTCCAGCAGGTCCTGCGGCATCTTGTTCCCTGCCAGATGCAACCGCGCCTTGGGGTATTTCTTGATCACACTTGGCCATACGTGCCGCAGCAACCAGCGTACGCCTTCTTCATTCGGCAACCAATCCATGCTTCCCAAATGGAAAAAGATCGGCATGCGCGAAGGCCGGCGTCCACCTTCGGGATGATCACCAGGATCCACACCGAACGGTATGGTGGCGATGGGTGTTCTGGTGCCATGGGCGCGGAAGTGGTCCGCATCGGTGGGACTGATGGCCGCGACACCATCCACACGATCGAGCACCTCCATTTCATAGCGCTGGAGTTGTTTGGCCAGGTAGCGCCGGTAAGGTCGTTTGAAGATGTTTCGTTCCCCGGTGGCTATGCGGTCCTGGATCACATGTTCCAGGTTATGGCTGCGCAGCACGATCCTGGCCTTGGTGT
>JAEZCB010000200.1 GCA_023412755.1 Bacteroidota bacterium | reverse complement strand
GGATACACGATCGCGGACGCAATGTGGCCATGTTGCTCCTGCAGGTGGATGAAGTGGACCAGCAGCTGCTGAACCGTATCGAACGCGATAGTCCGGCGCAGGTGCCAGGCGAAGCCGTTCGGATCTTCGATCGGCACGGTGCGGAGATCTTCTCCCGCGGGGTATGGCGTCGCCCAGAGGCCGGTCCGGAGTTGCTGGAGAAGGTGCTCGCCAGCGATGGCATGCTGGAAATGGATGACAGCGGAGAGACCATCGGCTTCATCTTCAACGATCGTGGGGAACGCTACATCGTGCTGGTGGCCGGGGAGGATCGCTTCGGCAAAAGCAAACTGCGCAATCTGGGCCGCGTGGTGCTTGTGACCTATGGTTTCGGCGTGCTCATCACCTTCCTGGTGGGCCGCGTGTATGCCCAGCGGGCGCTGGATCCGTTGAAGCGCCTGGTAGGAGAGGTGCGTTCCATGCAGGTGGGCGATCTGCACCAACGCGTGGAAGTGGGGGAGGAAGAGGATGAGATAGCCCAGCTGGCCACTTCCTTCAACGAGCTGCTGGGCCGGCTGGCCACGGCCTTCAATTCCCAGCGCAACTTCATCGCCAATGCTTCACACGAATTGCGTACACCGCTCACCGTGATCTCCGGACAGCTGGAAGTGCTCCTGCTCATGGAACGATCCGGTGATGAATACCGCCACGCGGTGGCCTCGGTGCTGGAAGACATGCGTTCCCTGAACCGGCTTGCCGATCGCCTCCTCATGCTGGCACAGGCTGATGACCGCATTTCCAGCACCACGTTCACACCCGTGCGAATGGATGAGATCATCTGGCAGGCCAGAACGGAGTTGGTGAAGAAGAAGAAGGACCATGTGGTGGATGTGGTGATGCCCGAGGTGGATGATGAACGCTCGCTGCAGGTGCAAGGCAACGAGGATCTGCTCCGTTCGCTGGTGTTCAACCTCATGGAGAATGGCTGCAAGTACTCGCCGGACCATCGTGTGGAAGTGCGCATGAGCATCGATGATGGCCAGATCCAACTGGATCTCGCGGATCAGGGCATCGGCATCCCGGAGCCGGAATGGAACAAGATCTTCAGTCCATTCTTCCGCGGAAGCAACACCAGTGGCTCCCAGGGCCACGGCATCGGCCTCTCACTTGTACAACGCATCGCCGAACTGCATAATGGCAGGATCGGTTTCCAGCCGAACGTACCGCGAGGCACGGTCTTCATCGTGTCCCTGCCGCATTTGTGATGCCTTGAAGATCAACAGGATCTTCATCTGTATTTCAGCCCGTTTTCATGCTGAAGCTCAAGATTTGTACCGCGGCTGGTAGGGGAGACCGCCGAAAAAAGACCACTGAGTGGCTCATGGAGCCGCTCGCCCCACAGAAGGGTCCATCGGGAGGTGGGCCCTTCGCCTATTTCGGGCGGTTCGTGATCAGTTGCACGTGATCCTGGTGATCCCCTTACGACGGACAAGACTTCGTTTCACCCCACCGAATGCAGCGCCACGGCATTTCCTTCGGTATCCTTGAAAAAGGCCATATAGCCGATCGAATCGCTGATCTTGGTCTTGTGCATCATGATCTTGCCGCCCGCCTCTTCCACACGGCCAAGCGGCACATTCAGGTCCGGATCGCCATTGAAGTAGATCACCACGCCATTTTCGCTGGGCTTGTGGTATTCACTCTTTACCAAGGCGCCGCCCAGCCGGCCACTGCTTGGATCGGTAGGGAAGCTTACCATCTGCATGTTCGGCAGGTCCATCCGCTCCATCCTCACGCCGAAGACGATCTCGTAGAAACGCTGCGCCCGTGCCAGGTCGGTCGCCGGTATCTCGAACCAGTTCAACACATTGCTTTGGCTATCCATGTATGATCAAGGTTGAATGAAGGCCGCCAAACTAATCATGCCAGCAGGCAAATGTGAGGGGGAGCAGCAATGCCAGACTGATTCCGATCTTCCGTAGTGCTGCTATCCAGATCCGATCAAGGATCTGTATACCAGGCATGGTCACCAGTGAGGCCAGGCAGATGATCATCTGTGTTCATCGGTATCGATCAGTGGTTCTTTCCTCTACCGGCAAATGCTTACAACACGATCTCAAGCATTATCGCCGCTTTTTCATCCGGGGTTCATGGTACGTTCATAACACGCCCGTTAGAAGCCTCAAAACGGACTAGATCAAGTACCATGGAAAAGAGAAAAATGATCGGGCGTGTTCGCGCCATAGCAGGGGGAAGTGTATTGCTGTTGTCTTGCACCATGATCCTTGCCTTCCTGGGCAGGAGCGAGAATACACGGCTCAGGGCGGAACTGGAAGAGCGGAATGGCGTCCTTGCCCAACTCCGGGACCAGGGAGATCAGCTGCGCAAGGATCTGCTGATACGCGATACGCGCATCAAGGAGATGGACAAGCATTCCCTGGAA
Organism: Bacteroidota bacterium; assembly: GCA_023412755.1. Lineage (GTDB taxonomy): Bacteria > Bacteroidota > Bacteroidia > Flavobacteriales_F > PHOS-HE28 > PHOS-HE28. The sequence continues at coordinate 942 of JAEZCB010000200.1, read as the reverse complement.
CTGCAGGAGCGGCTGCGGCAGGAGCAGGCGCAGGCTGCCGAAGCATTACGCAAGGCACAGCTGGCGGCCACCGCGTCACGCAAGCCTGATGGCACAAGTAAAAAGCAACTGGAAGGTCTGCAGGCGGAAATGGCCAGGCTGGAGCAACTGCTGGCCAACGCCAACGGCCGGGTGAACGAACTCAAGTCCGAGAACTCCCGTCTGCGGGGGAACAATGACAAGCTAACCGCGGAACTGGCCCAAAGTGCCGAGGCTGCCGCATCCGTGAATAATTCCATGGTAGTGGCCGCACGCGGCAAAAAGAAGGAGAAGGTGGTAGTGAAGGCACGCCGCACCCAGCACCTCAACATCGACCTGGAACTGCCGGAGAACATGGCCAAGGCTGTGCGCACCCGCATCACCAAGCCGGATGGACGCATGCTGGAAGGCACGGATCCCATCATTAGCGCCAGTTCCAGCAGCGACCCCAACGATGCCACCGCGGCCGCCCGGGCCGGAGCGCCACAGCGCCGCATGTCGCGCATAAGCATGAGGATCGATCCCAAAAAGGAGAAGTTGGTGCCCGGCATCTACAAGGTTGATGTGTACTCAGGCAACCGCTACGTAGGTACCACGCGCACCACGCTGCGATAGCATCACACCATCAGGTCCCTTGGATCTGAGTGAGAAGGGTTCTTTCCCGGGGCGGGGAGGGGCCCTTCGCCTATTCAGGGTTACGGAAATAACGGTTCGCAGCTAAGAGACGTGGGGCTTTTCGAAGCAATTTCCTGTCCGCCCGTGACAAAGATAGCCACGAAGAACCGAACTTTCGGAAACCACCGACCGCCCCATGTTTTCTTAGGTGCTGTTGTGTTTAGTTTTTATTTACATTCTTCTCTTCCGTGAAATATGTTTATGCAACCAAATTTATCTCTACAGTCGATATGTCTTTCAATTACAAAT
>JAEZCB010000188.1 GCA_023412755.1 Bacteroidota bacterium | reverse complement strand
AATAGGGATCGGCCATCACCAACGCTGAGCTTCCACTTTCCTTCAACTGGTACGCATGCGGTTATTCCTGTTGGCTGTTGTATGGAAACGCCAAGGCGGGCAGCCTCGCTCATTAACGCATCGATGATCGTTTGGGATCGATCCGTGGTAGGGAACATCCGGCCGTCCTCCTCGATCTTCAGCTCCACCCCTCTCCTTTCAAACCATTCCACGGTATCCTTCACCGCGAAATGCTGGAAAGCCTTTCGAAGGAACCGTTCACCACGTGGGTAATGCCTTGCAAGCTTCTTGATGTCGTAGCAATGGTGAGTAACATTGCATCTGCCACCACCACTGATCCGAACCTTGCTCAGCAACTTGCCACTCTTCTCGAAGATGGTGACCTGTGCCTGTGGATGATGCTCCTTCACGCTAAGCGCGGCGAAGAAACCCGCAGCGCCACCTCCGACCACAGCCACTTTCATCATCCTGAAAATGCGGCCAGAGGCTATTCTTTGGTGATGAGGATCGTGCGTGGTAGAATGGCACCATCATCAAACCGGATGATGTAGGTGCCGGAAGAAAGCTGTTCCACAGATACGCGCTGCTCTTCGGCCTGCGTTTGCCATGTCATCACCTCACGCCCCTGTTGATCATAGAGCCGGGCGGTGGTTGCCGATGGCGATCTGAACGTGAAAGAGTCATAAGCAGGTTGCGGATGGATCGAGACCGGTGCCGGCCCTACCTGTTCTGCCACATCCACGTTGAGCAGGCCGCAATATGCGTCTTCGCCACAAACAACGTTCGCGCAGTGCTCGAAAACGAAGCCGAGGGAAGTCTGCGGATCGGAGACCAGATACCCGACATGTGTATCTCCCTGGTAGGTGAGCAGGCAATGGTCGTTGCTGATCACTTCCATATGGGTATGGATGGAGTGGCTGCCATGGCCGATCAACCCGGTGGGTATGCCGAATGCCAGGACCTCGGACGTGAAGTAAGGCACCACGGCATCACCTGTTTCATGAACGCTAGCCAATGATGGATCACCCGGCTGTATCCATGCGGTATCGCCGATCGCACCGCTGAAACTGTAGCAAGCGATCACATCACTTGCGTACTCCGGGTTTCCGCTATTGCCCTCAACACCGCCAATGGTGGATGCAATGTCCTCCAGTATGGCAGGCAGTTCATTCGCCTGATCCAGATAGGTGGCATGAAGAGCGGATATGGCCCCTGCTGAAATGCCACCCACGATGATGCGATCGACATCCAGGCGGTATGGATCACCTTCTTCGGCCACTGATTTCCGCAAATACCGGATGCATGCCTTCAGATCATGAGTGCCACGCATCACGGCCAGCATGGTGCTCATCGCATTCGGGTTGAATGGACCAATGCGGTAATCCGGGGCCACCGCCACATAACCCCGCCGTGCGAATTCCTTGCAGAGCCATGCAACGTCGCTGCGCTGCCCCCAGACAAAGGATCCGCCGTAGGCCACCAGCACCACGGGCCGCGCCTCCAATTCATCACCCATGGGCATATACACATCCATGTACAAGGTCTGCATCTGCCCATTCACGCCTATGTTGGCGCCAAAGGGTATGGCATGGATAACCGTGTCCTGGAAGAGCGGTCCATAATAGCGTCCGTCCACACATTCCTGTGCCTTACTACCCGTAGCGGCAAGAAGTACGAGGGTAATGATCGGTATGATCCCTTTCATGATGCTGGAGGTGGTGAAGTTAGCAGGTGTGCTCCAACTTTTGAAACCCGCGCCGATCTTGGATCCTTTGAAAATGGCATACTCTTCGCCAGTGCGCTTCCGCACCAACATTGTAAGACATGAAGAAGATCATCATGCTATCCATCGCCGCTTTGATGACGATCGCGGCGAATGCCCAGTTCCAATTGAATCCGCAGGTGGGCATCACCTACCAAAGAATGACCGACCCAGGTCTATTGGGCCTTGATTATAAAGCCGCCGCTGGCTGGCAGTTGGGTGCCGATGCGCGGATCGGTGACAGGATCTATGTGCAACCCGGTGTATTCTTCGGACGAAGCGCCACCGTGGTCAAGCAGGTGCTAAGCGATACGCTGGCCGTTGAAGATGATCTGGTACGTACGAACTTGAAATTGCGCACCATGGTGGGATATCGGATCCTGGATACCTACCAGTTCGATGTGCGCGTGGCAATGGGCCCGAGTTACGATGTGCTGTTGAGCGTGGATGATCGGAATGACAGGATCGCTTATGACCGTGCCGACTTCCGCAGTGGCTATCTGAATTGGGATGCGTCCATCGGTTTCGACATGGGATATTTCACATTGGAACCGAGTGCCAGCTTCGCCTTGAGCAGGGTGTTCGCTGATGCCTCCACACTGAATGATCTGAGCACCCGCTTCATTACCTATGGTCTCACCATCGGTATCAATATTGGCGACGACGATCGTTGACCTTCGCAGAGCAAATGAAAAAAGCCCCGGGATGGTCCGGGGCTTTTCCTTGCTTTCTCCGATCATTAGGCCACCCTCCGGTGAACTACGGACATACGGCCCTGCTGTGCTATCGCGAAATGATCGCTTTCCAAAGCATCGTTCATGAAGGCACGCAACAGGTCCATGTCATCGTGTGCCCGGCGCTTGCCTTCTTCTGAAAGGAACCACACGAACAGTCCTGCACATAAGCCGGCCACAGCAAAATAGGCTCCCCAGGGGAACGAACCGGACCACCATTGGAGGAAGCCGAGGATCAGGCCAAGAGCACCCATGATGGCTATGCTATAGAGCGCTGTTCGGAAGAGCACCCAGACCGATGACCGTGGACCCATTGTGGCGTTAACAGCCACGCCACCGTTGGCCATGGCGCGCAGTTGGATCTCCATTTGCGGTGTCCACACCTCGCTCGTACCACGGGGAAAACAGATGGTCAACTTTCCCTCCTGCACATCCACTTGGAGCCTTGCCGGATTGTTACGGCGAGCCTGGGTCACCACTCTCCGGGTAACGCTGATGGCGTCCTCGGGATAGTGGAAGCGGACCTTTGGGCGGAATTCGAACAGCATGGCAGATCGTAAGTTAAGAACGCCAGAGCCGTTTTCGACGATCGCACCACTTTTTTAGTCGGCGGCAGCAAGCAACCGCTGTTCCAGTTCATCAGCCTGGCGAACCCCGCTCCCACGCCATAACATCTTGCCTTTCTGGAAGATGATCAGAGTGGGCACACCTTGCACCTGATAAGACTGAGCGGCCTGCGGGTTCTTGTCCACATCCACCTTTATGATCCGGGCCTTGTCTCCCAGCTTATTTGCGAGTTGCTCCAGGATCGGCGCCTGGGCCTTGCAAGGGCCACACCATTCAGCATGGAAATCCACCAGAACGGGTGTATCACTATCGATCAATTCTTTGAAAGTGGCCATGGCATGCTCCTTCAACGTTCCAGGGGTGATCCGGCATCTTTCCATGCCCCGATACCATCTTCAAGATCATGTACCCTATACCCTCTTGCCTGAAGATATTCACGGGCCTGATCGCTCCTGCCACCCACAGCGCAATACAAAAACAATGGCTTCGCGGGATCGAGGCCTGCGAAGAGTTCTTCGTAATTCCTTGCGGTCCAGTCCAGATTGATGCTGCCCGGGATATGCCCGCTGGCGTACTCCCTGGGCGTACGAACATCCACCAGAATGGCTTCACCCCTTGCCAATTCCCGCCGGAATTCCTCCAACGTCAACGTGGCTGCAAGTTTCGGCTTTGGAACGGCCGCTGTACCCTGGCCTATGGCAAAGGCACAGGAGAATACGGTGAATAGAATGGCGATCATGGATCTCATACCCTAAAGATCGGGATACTCCTGCCATTACCAAAATGATGAGGATCAGTTGGCGAACCCTGTGGGCCGGTTCCACGTAAACAGGCCAAGTCCCAGACCCATGTACAAGCCACTTTTGATCATGATGGTATGTTCGTTCCACATGGTGCTCCATGGCCAGGTGGATGAAATGTATGCCTATGTGCCCTCAAAAGCGCCTGAGCGTACGGCCGATGATGTGCGTATCGGCATTCTGGACCCGGTGGTGCCAGGCATGCTCGATCTTTCACTCCCGGCCACGACACATCGGGTGGATCTGTTGAACGCACGAGGCCGGGTGAAGCATAGTCTGGATATTTCCCAGATGGACCGCCTGGATCTGCGCAAGTTGCGCAGGGGCACCTGGACGCTTCGTGCGCACACCACCGAAGGCATGCTTGTGCGCCGTTTCTTTGTCATGGGGCATGGAAGCATCCTCTGGGAAATGCCCTTCAACCGGCGCAAAAAGTGATCAGCGCTCGATCTTCACGCCTTTATCCCGCAAGCGGCCCACGCCATAGGCCGCGGCCGTAAGATCAGGCTGCAGCGCCAGAGCCTTTCGATAGTCGGCATAAGCGCTGTCCAGCATGTTCTGCTTCTCATAGGCCAGTCCGCGGTTGTACCAGGCTTCCGAGAATTGGGGAGCCAGGGTGATCGTTCTGGTGAATTGCTCCTTGGCACCTTGGGGATCACCCATGTGTTCCAGCAGGATGTATCCGGTATTGTACCATGCCAACACATGTTCCGGACTGATCTCCTTGATCCGGGCGTAACATACCAGTGCAAGGCTGTCCATTCCGTTCTCCTGCGCGAACATGCCCATTGCGTACAACGTTTCCGTGCTGTTGGGTCCGATCTCCAATGCTGAATTGTAGTACTGCAGGGCGAGAGGATCCCGCAATGCGGCATGGAGCACACCGAGTTGTATGAATGCTTCCTGCATGGATGGATCCTGTTCTATGGCCGTTCTGTAGCTGCTTATGGCCAGGGCAGTATCTCCCGCCTCCATGTGGATCCACCCTTTCAAAAAATACCCTTGCGCATGCTGCTGATCAAGGCGCAGGGCATCATTGGCCCAGCCCATGGCATCGGTGTATTCCCGTTTCAGCAGCAGGATCTCGGCAAGCTTCAGGCGTGGCTCGGGATCTTTGGAAGCCAGGGCCGCGGCCTTACGTAAGTGGTACTCGGCCTCCTCCAGCCTCACCTTCCTGAAAT